>JAWXUT010000129.1:0-4293 GCA_044426075.1 Bacillota bacterium | reverse complement strand
CCAATGTGGGTATTGAGGAGTTTTGGGGTCAAGCCGCCCTCGGAAAAAGAGGCTTGTTCGCTTTCTTTTGCATACTTTTCCTTGCCGAATTGCAAAGAAAAGTTTGTATGATTTATTACCAATTTCTCGCAAAAACATCAAAAATAGTTGACATTTGACACGATATGTGTTAAAATAGTAGAGGTGAAGAGTCGGCCATAAAACATCTCCCCTTGCGGGGTGATTGGGTTACCCTTGCGGGTTGTTGGTTGCGGCTCTTTTTTTGTTGCACTACACTGACAACGGCGAAAACGGGCAATGCGGTTTCGGCGTCAGAGGACTAACGCACCCTACGATTGTATGATTTATCCGTGGCACAGACAACGGCGATAAAATAAACAACGGCGTGAAAATGCAATGCGGTTTCGGGCGTCAGAGGACTACACCCTACAATCTTACGCATTGCGTTTTGACATTTGTTCCCAGCGTACACCATATAATCAACCCTTTATGGGTTCCATAATTATTCATTCAACCCAACGGGTTTGTCCTCTGGCGCCCGCAGCATTTGCTACTTTTCTTTTTAAATCAAAAAGAAAAGTAGGTTCATATACAAACAAGTATATTGTAGATTTCAGCAGAAGTAGTGTGCGTGATATACTATAAAAATAAGTATAAAGAATAACATTGACTATTTGTTGTTTTTTTGGTAAAATGGAGTAAATTAATAATGAGTGTAATATGCACTTCAAAGGAGCAGTATGTATTATATTGGCATTGATATTGGCGGTATGTCTATTAAAGCGGGCATCGTTGATGAAAACGGCAAGTTATATATAAAAAAGGCTATTCCAACAGAGCCACAACGTCATTATACTGCAATTGTTGCAGATATGGCTGGGTTGTGCCATACAATTTGTGAGTATAGTGGCATTGCGATTCAGAAAATTGAGGGCATTGGAATTGGTAGTCCAGGTACGGTTAATGGTGCAATTGGGCAGATAGTGTATAGTTGCAATATAAATTTTGATAGAGTGCCAGTGGTTGAAGAGCTAAGGAAGTATATTGATGTGCCAACGTATGTAGATAATGATGCAAATTGTGCTGCAATGGGCGAAGTTAAGTTTGGCAGTTGTAAGGGATTAAATGATGCGATATTGGTTACATTGGGAACTGGTGTTGGCGGAGGCATAATAACAGACGGCAGAATGCTAGTTGGCAAAAATGGTGGAGGCGGAGAAGTCGGTCACATCACCATAAAAGTCGGTGGAAGAAAGTGTGGTTGTGGCAAGTCTGGTTGTTGGGAAGCATATGCAAGTGCAAAAGCTCTAGTTAGGCAAACTGCAGATTCCGCACGCAGAAATCCCACAAGTATTATGAATGACATTATAAAAGAGCAAGGCAAAGTAAGTGGCAGAACGGCATTTATTGCGTGTAGGCAAGGGGACGAAGCGGGCAAAGCGGTAGTCAAAAAGTATGTGCAATATGTATCCGAAGGATTATTGAGTTTAATAAACATATTCCGCCCCGATGTAATAGCAATTGGCGGTGGCGTCAGCAATGAAGGCGATTATTTTATCGATATGTTGCAAGAGTATGTAGACCAATTCGGCTATGGTGGCACAAACAATCCACAAACAGAAATCCGCAAGGCAAGTTTGTTAAATGATGCAGGAATACTAGGTGCAGCGGCGCTTTGCATATAGCATTTTTTATATAAGAGAGAGAAAATGAATTACGAAGAAATATTATTACAAGTTGAAAAGCCAGCGCGTTATGTTGGTGGAGAATACAATGTACCAGATGTAACAAAACCACATAAGGTATCATTTTGCATAGCGTTCCCCGACATTTACGAAGTTGCTATGAGCAATTTAGGCATACAAATTATATATGATGCAATAAATAAAGACCCCGATGCCATATGTGAGAGGTGTTTTGCACCTTGGATGGATATGGGCGACTTGTTAAAAAAGCACAATATGCCCTTGCGTTCAATTGAAACACAAAAACCTTTAAAGGATTTTGATGTAGTTGGCATAAGCGTGCAATATGAATTATCATATACTAACATATTATATCTACTAGATTTAGCACAAATTCCATATTATGCAAAAGATAGGGGCGAGGAATATCCAATTATGCTTGCGGGTGGTCCTTGCGTTGCTAATCCCGAGCCATTTGCTGAATATTTTGATGTTATTTGTATAGGTGATGGTGAAACTTTTGACCTAGAAGTTGCAAAAATTGTGCAAAAATACAAGGGAAACAAAACTAAAATTCTTGCAGAAGTATCTAAGATTCAAGGTGCATATGTGCCATCGTTATCAGTTATCGAAAATGGAATTGTTGTAAGTTCAGTAAGTAAAGCGGTTGTTTCTAACCTAAATACTACTACTTATCCACAGCATCCACTTGTCCCTAACCTAGAAATTGTGCACGATAGACCCGTTGTAGAACTTTTCCGCGGTTGCCACGCAGGGTGCAGATTCTGCCAAGCGTGCTTCTTTTATAGACCAATTAGGGTGAGGGAAGAAGATACCGTTGTAAACATTTGCGAACAACTTCTTTCTGCAACAGGTGCTGACGAAATAGGATTTAGTAGCTTGTCAAGTGGAGATTATACATATATTCACGGCGCAATAAAAAGAGTGCTAGACCTTACGGAAAGCAAAAATGTTAAATTGCAGTTGCCAAGTTTGCGTTTAGATAGTTTTTCACGCGAGCTAACCAAGGGTTCAAAAAAGAACAGCTTGACTTTTGCCCCAGAAGCGGGCACGCAAAGGCTCCGCAATGTTATAAATAAAAACATAACCGAAGAAGATGTAGAGCGTACTATGCGTATGGCATTTGAAGACGGATACAAATCAGTTAAGTTGTATTTTATGGTTGGGCTACCTACAGAAACAGATGAAGATATTTTGGCAATCCCCGAACTTGCGCGAAAAATTCAGCGCATTTATATGAGTATTTGCCACAATAAGAGCTTAAATATCAACATATCAACTTCAGTTTTTGTGCCAAAATCAATCACTCCATTCCAGTGGGTCGCGCAACTTTCAATTGATGAAATGAAAAGAAGACAGCGCCTTATTCGCGAAGAAGTGCGTAAAATGAAGGGCGTAAGCTATCACTGGCACGAAGAGACAACCTCATTTATGGAAGGTGTTTATGCAAGGGGCGACAGAAGTATTGCCCGCCTCACAGAAATTGCATACAATATGGGTTGTAGGTTTGACGGTTGGTCAGAATTCTTTAATTACAGCCGCTGGCAAGAAGCTATTGAAAAGAGCGGTATAGATGTTACAAAATTTACAAATGGATGCAGTGTTGATGAGCGTTTGCCTTGGGATTTTATCGATTTTGGTGTAAAAAAAGAATATCTACTAAAAGAATACAACAAGGCTTTAGAGGAGTCAACTTCAGAAGGGTGCAAGTACGATTGCAAAGGATGCGGAGCGAATAAATATGCTAAATGTCAAATTCAACAAAAGTAAAACAACAAGATTTATATCCCACAACGATATGCAAAGAGGGTTGATCCGCGTTTTTAAAAGGGCGGGGTTTACACCTAATTTTTCAATGGGATACAATCCTCACGTACTACTTAAAATGTCTAGTCCTATTCCACTAGGGCTTGTAAGTGAATCGGAATATTTTTCACTAAGCATTGATAATGTAGATAAAGATGACTTTATTACAAGGTGCAACAATGTAGCTCCAACTGGTATGGAGTTTACTGCAAGTTGGATAAGTTCAATAAACCCAAATTTTGCAGGAAAAGTAATTGCAGCAGATTATATAATAGAATCCACTGAACTTGCAGCAATTGCAGATAGGCTAGTTGAGGATACCAAAGTTGAATTTATAATACCCCAAAAGTCAAAAAATGGTGAACTTGGTCGTGATGTTAGCGATACAATTTATAGCATCAGCGCAGATAGTAATTGTGTTTATATCCGTATGGCGTTTGGCAATACAACTGTTAGAATGGATAAATTTTTACAAGCAGTAAATAGTCGTTATGGCATCAATGTTCCATTATCAGCTGCTACAAAAAAAGAGATGTTGTTTGATAATGGCGACGGCACAATGATAAGTGTTAGTGACGTGCTTGACAAATTGGAGGCAAGTAATGAAGTTAATAAATAGGGAATATGGCGTTGGTAGCTTTAGCAATAAGGCAAAGCCCACTGATGATATAGTGGCACAAGCCAGTTTTCCTAAAAGACCTATACACGGTATGGGATATGATGCAATGGTTCCTAACAGCGTATTGATTGCTGGGGAGTTGGGCAGCTTGTGGGGTGTGTC
>JAWXUT010000128.1:0-4316 GCA_044426075.1 Bacillota bacterium | reverse complement strand
AAGGGTTATAACAAAAACAAGTTTTTGCAGTTTTGTATTGTATTTTTTTGAAAGCTCAGAAAATAGCAATAGAATTTTTCATTTTTAAATATGTCCTCTAAATGGGGTACACTTCAGAACCCGTAAAGGGTTGATTGTATGGTTTTATTCGTAGCAGAAACAACGACGTTTATATAATTTTATTCCACAATTATTCATTTTGAATTTTTCATTAAGATAAAGGGCTGAAAAGAAAAATAATCTTTAGAGCCCTTAAATCTATATTAGTAGTGGTTGTAGTTGTTCGCCTATAATGGCTTTTTCAATTGTTGGGATAAGTTTGTTGAAGTCTGCAATTAGGCTGGTGGGTTTGTTGGTGCTATCATCTTCGCCAAAGGGGATAAAGTAAATGCGTTTTGAGTTTAATAGGTATCCAATGTTCTTTGCATTGTTACCCAAACCGTCATTTGTTGATACTCCTATTACAACGGGGAGGGCGTTTCTGAGGTGCGCTTTTACTGCCATTGTAACACTTGTATCTGTTATGCCGTATGTTATTTTTGCCAGTGTATTGCCCGTTGCGGGGGCTACAATAAGTATATCTAATAGCTTTTTGGGACCGATAGGTTCGGTGTCTGTTATTTTGCATAGGGGTGTTTTGCCCGTTACTTTTTTTATATCTGCAATGAGGTCTGCTGCCTTGTAAAAACGTGTGTCTACAGTTGCAACCGCCTCACTCAGTATAGGGGTCACGTCGTAGCCAGCTTCAACTAACGCTTCTAGCATTTTTATTGCCTTGTTTAGCGTGCAGTATGAGCCAGTTATTGCAAAGCCTACCCTCAATTTATTCTTGTTCATAATTTAAATCCTTTTTAAGTATAGTGTATAGTAGTAGATTGCTTGCGGACACCTTTGCAACCTTGCTTGGCAATGAACCTAGTATGCGGTGTGCGATACCTTGCCCCGACAATTTATAATAATCAAAGGGATAAATCTTGCTTGCAAGTTCAAGTATAACTACATTTGGGTTAAGGTCGGGTTGTGCGTCAAACAACTCGGCGGGTATGGTGTTAATTATTAGGTCATATTTTGGCATTTGTTTAGCGGATTCTGCAATTGTTAGCGCGCGGCACCCCAAAAATTTAATTTCGGATATGTCGTGCATTGAACGGGCTGCAAAGGTCAAGTTATGATTAAATGGATAAAATACCTTATATAGTGCCTTACCAAGGTGACCATAGCCAAGTATCAAGATGCTTAAGTCAGCAAGTGCTAAATCTGTAGCTTCGATTGCGTGCATCAAAGCGCCTTCTGCGGTTAGAATAGAGTTAGCAAACGTATAATCTTCATCATCTACAACTTTTATAACGGTGATATCATTTTGAGCGAAAAACTGCTTATAGTCCTCTGTTAAACTGTATAGATACACCACCGAACCTGCTCGGAACAGAGTTTTATTTTTGGGGCTAGCTACAAATGATGGTGATAGCACATAGGTGTTATCCGCACCCCACTTATTATCGGTGAGGGCGTAAGCATCGTATCCTAACTCAGTAAGGCTGTCTAGCAAGATTTTGTTGCGTGGGTCATTTGTATCAATAATAAAAGTATTTAGCATATATCTCTCCACTTGGCTATATTATATCTATATGAGTAAGCTGCGGTGCGTTGTTACAAAACGAACTATTTAATAAGGTATAAAGAATAATAAAGGGGCAAGACTAGTAGAATGAAAAGTGTAATTTTTAATAGTGAAGTAACCAGAACAGAACTGCAAGGAATCGTTAATATTCCATTTGTAATAAGAGTGAATCGTGGTCGCAACCGCATAGAAACCGTTGAGGGCTATGTAGAAAGCGTGTATCCTAATATATTTACTATAAGGACGCTAGCGGGGGAGCTCAATACATTTAGTTATGCCGACATTTACAGCAAGCAAGTGCGTTTTGTTCAACGGAAAATAAAAAAGTAGGAATAACTGAACCTCCATGTGCATAAAGTAGAGATATACGGCACAAGGGGGTTTTTCTATGCAAGTTAAATGCGACAAAAAAGAACAGTTAGTTGAGATTCAGAGCAATCTTGAAGCTGACATCAACATTGAGGGTGCAGAAAGCATCATATCTGTAATGGCAGAAGCGAGGGTTGTGGCTACTGAAGCTATGGCGCAAGAGGCGCGCATCGATTATAGGATAACATATAAAGTTTTGTATGTTTCCGCCGACGGAATAGCGTGTGTTTCACAAGATTTCAGTGGAATGACTGGTGTGAAATCGCGACTAATCACGCCCAAAAGTCATGTTAAAATTGCGTTAAATGTGGGGGATATCGAGTATATTGGCACCCATAAACTGCACATAAAAGGCATACTTGAAGTGGCAGGTTACGTTATAAACGCAATGGAAATTGAGCCTATGGACAAAGATGACAATATATTTGCAAAAACAGAACTTGTTTCTGTTGAACATATTGAAATAGTGTCGGATCAAGAGATAATTGCGTCGGACAATGTAGAAATTAAAGAGGGCATAGATAGCATCTTGACTTATGACACAACAATAATAGTTAAAAGTGCTACAAGTGGTGCAGAAACTTGCGCTATTGAGGGCGAATGTTGCACATATATGATGTATTTAACTAAAGGGAATCTGTATTCTAGGGCGATAACAATGCCATTTAGTGGCGAGTGTTTAGCAAGCAATGTGCAAGAGGGTATGGAAACTTACCTTGACGGCATAGCGGATTCAACCACACTAACGCTAATAGGTGGTGAGGGCGGAAGCGAAGTTCGAGTTGAAGTTGTGGTAACTATTAGTGGTTATTGCGTTGCAACTGAAGAGGTAGCTATAATGGTGGATGCATACAGCAAAACGCAGGAGTTGGGTTGCGAATATGAAGAAGTGTTATTGCAAGACAATGTGTGTTACACGGGAATAAGAGAAAAATTGTCGGGTTCGGTGCGTCTTGGTGATGAAAAAAAGCGAATAAGGTCGGTTCTTGCCGTATCTAAGCCCAGTGTAAGTGGCATAAGTGTTATAAATAACGGGGTGCTGCAAGTAGACGGCGTGGCGAGTGTATCGGTTATATATCTTGATGAAGAGGAGCATTACACTGAGGTGGTTGCAACCTTGCCATTCAGCTATGGCGTAACGCGCGATTTTGAGTGCGGAAGCGGATTGTATGCGGTGGTAAAAGTGTGCGATATTCAAGCACGAATGCGCCACAATGACGAAATTGATATTATGGGTGAGATGCGCCTAGAGGTGTATGGAAGTAAAGATAAATATATAAAATTCATTAAAAGTATCACCGAGTTTGGGCAATTAGAAGAAAACGATGTGGCTATATCATTATATATAGTGCGCGAAGGTGAAACACTATTTGACGTAGCAAAAGCAATGCTCAGCGATGAAGACACACTGCTTCAATTAAATCCCGAAATAAGTTTGCCATTGCAAGCGGGTGAAAAAGTTTTGCTATATAGACAACTTGATTAGTTATGTGAGGTAAAAGTGACGGTGATTAAAAAGACAATAGTGTTGTCAAAAGGAGCAACCAAAGGTTACATAACTGTTGTGAAAATAGGCAGTCAGGCGGCGGCAAAAATGCATTTAAATCAGCTGCCTAAAAGCCCACAATGGTTGTTGGTTAAGATTGGGGCATTAGAGCCAATTGCATATGAAGTGCACGCTGCATATGAAGAATATGCTTTGCCACACGAGTTTGCAGCGGGCGACAATATAGGCGTTGCAGTGGTAAATCGCCAAGGTGAAATATACGCATTTGGCGGAAATAGATATGGGCTAGACATACAGAGTTTTGTAGACAGCTTGCAAGAAAAGCTAGTGGATATCAGCGATGTTGTGGAATGCGTAGATTGTGAAAAGGAAGAAGAAAGTGCAGATATTGGGTACCAAGAACCCATTGTTGAAGAGCCTAAACCAGAAATAAAAGAAGAAATTGCAGAAATCCCACTTGCACCAATTGAAGAGAATGAGCAAGCGGTTGAAGTTGATAATATAGTAGAAGAAGAGGTTGTTGAACCTATAAAAAAGAAGAGAAAATACACAAAGTCAAAATCCACTGCAAAAGATACAGAGAGCAAAATAGAAGAAGAGCCTATTGTAAAGGGTGCAGCAGAAGAATCTATAAAAGTAAAAAAAGGTAGTAGCCCAAACAAGGCTAATCGGGCAGAAAATATTGCCGATGAAGACAACTTTAATGAGATGTTTTCGGAGACAGAAATTGCCAACTTTTACAGCACAATACAAGCCAGGTTAGAAGATTTATTTGTAATTAATCCGCGTGAAACCGAGCTTGCTGGTTTAATTCCAGAT
>JAWXUT010000127.1:0-4337 GCA_044426075.1 Bacillota bacterium | reverse complement strand
AAAATTTGGTGTTATTGGGATTGTATGATTATTTAAGTATCAAGGAAACGACGATGTAAACTTGTGAAATTGCATTTTATCGTGGAATAATATTTTAATGCGGTTTCGGGCGTCAGAGGACTAACGCACCCTACGATTATATGATTTATCCGTGGCGCATACAACGGCGTTTCATATAATTTTATCCTCTTTTGTTTTGGATTAGATTAGATTTAGGATATCAACTATAATGCTAAATATATCTGAATTGTCAATGTGGGTGGGGATAGCTTCTGCGCCAACGCCGGTTGCGTAGTACATTGTATCGCGATAAGAATTAAATGATGCGCCAAAGTTGTCATCGGAGATGTTTTCGGCAGCGTCATCTTTTGGCATTGCAAGCCAGCCGGTTTCGTGATCGCCAACAACTATAACAAGTGTGTCTTCTTGATGCATTGTGGCGTAGGTCATTGCAACTTGTACGGCAGAATCAAAGGCAATTACTTCTGCTATCATACTGTCAATGTCATTTTCTTGTGATGCGGTTTCAATGCTATCGCTTTCTACCATTAAAAAGAAGCCGTCGTCGTTGTTGCTAAGTTTAGCTAAGGCGTCTTGTGTGAGACTTGCAAGAGTGCACTCACCGTCAGTTGTTATTGCGTTATCGCCAAGGATTGCAAATTGTTCGTTTGCAACACTGCTTGTTAGGTCGCTATATGAAGTCAAATACTCGCGCGTGTCGGTGTTTATAAGGGATGCATAATCGTTGTAATATTGGCTTCCTAAACCAACAAGATAATCAATTTCGCTGTTAGAAATTTGTTGATATGCTATTTCTGATAGGCTATCTGCACTTTTTACGCTTGAAGTAAAGGCGGCAGGTGTTGCCCCGCAAGCATAGCTGTTTGTAACAATGCCAAGGCTCTTGCTGCTGTCGGACACCAATGTGCCAAGGTTTGTTAAACTTTCACCCATTAAATAGCTAATATTATCGTTGAAAACTTTGCTTCCCGTTGCCATAGCTGTTGCTGCAGCTGCGCTGTTAGTTGGCAGAATAGAAAGTGATCGCGTGGATATTGTACCTTGATAACTTGCGGTTGTCATATACAAATCTTGCGTTAAACTAGCGGTATCAATTTGGTTTTGACCCATACCACTGCCTATCAATAAAATGACGTTTTTTGCTGAAAAATCCTCTGAAATATCGGGGTTTACACTATAGTCTGTGTAGTAAAAAGCCGCAAAAAGCCCCGCACTTGATATGATAACTACTATCAATATAATAGCAATTATTATAGCTAACTGCTTGTTTTTTGCCTTATCTACCTCGTGGGTAGCGGATTTTTTTGCCATAATATCCTCCTAATGAGTTGCAAATTTAATATTGCTCATAAATAAATATATTGTATGTTGGAAACAGTGCTTTAAAAGGTGCAAGCGCGCTATCGTTGTATCGATAACCACACCCCAAACATATTCCCGTAAATTGCGATATATTCATTATTATATCAGTTTTAATATCGGTGTTGGTTAAGTTTATAAGCTTGCCGTGGGCTATATCCGCTGTGTATTGCACGCCCTCAACCACAAATGTAATAACTGTTGTTATGTTATTTAATGGCAGCACTTTTAGCATAAGTGCAACATCTGTTGCGTGTGCCATACTGTAGGGCTCGCCGTGTTTTGTTAAATTTTTTATTTTAAGTGAATCAAGCTCCAGCACTCTATTTGCTATGTTTTTATCATAAGACACAACTTCACGCATATTTTCTGCAAAAGATAATAAGTAGCCGTTTGGGTTCCCATTATCAATCAAAACAGCACCCGAACCGCCCTCAATAAAGTGTTCATACATCATCTCTGTGAAGTAATATTCGTCGCGTACAATGTAGGCAAATTGGTTTTTTACTGCCTTTTTATATTCTGCTGTTATAGCTGTTAACATCTCTTCAGTACTGTAGTCGCTAGAGGGGATAACATCCGATTTGCCGTCATATTTAGCCGTTGTTTCTTTATAAAAATTTATAGGCGCAAACCCCAAATTTTCGTAGAAAGACACCTTAAATGGATGCAATATTACAAATGGAAATCCGCGCTCTTTGTAGCTTGCAATGGCTTGTGCTATTAATGCTTTTGCAAGACCTTTATTCCTATGGTCGGGGTGCGTTGCAATGCCAGTTAAAAAAGGGATTTGCAATAATTTATCACCTATTTGAAGATTAATTATGCGTGCGTGCACAGCGCATATTATTTTATCTGCTAATTTTGTAACAAAAGAGTGTTCTTTTTGATATCTTATTCCGAAGAAAAAAGATATGTATGCATCGGAGTCCTTAAAACACAATTTATGTAGGTCCATAAGCTCTTTCATATCGTTGATATCTTCAAGATTTGTAATGTCCATATTGCCTCCTTTTTGCGTTACAAAAGCATTGTACACCTTGCTTTCGGTTTTGTCAAGGAATTGCGTCAACCAGCAGTTTCAGCTACCAATGATGTGGTTTTTGCCCGATTCTTTGCCACCCCCGAGTAAATATATAGTATAATTTTAAGTTATTCATACTTATATTTTAAATAAGTATTGCAATTTACATTTTTTTTGGTATAATGTTTATAAGAGAATAGGCGGGAGAGCCAAATTCCTTTTAAACGAGGTGCAAAATATGTCTAAACGAAGCAAAATTCTAGTTTTATTGATGCTTGTTGCAATGCTATGTATGTTATCGGTGGGCTGCGACTTAGCGGTTTCGGTAACAGAAATTTCAGTTGTCGGCGAGTATCAAACAGCTTACTTTATTGGAGATGATTTAAGCATAACGGGTATGAATTTACTTGTAACTTATAGCAGTGGTGTAGAGACAACTGTTAGTGTAGCAGATGTTATGCAAGATGTTATCTTTTATGATTTTAACACAACAAATGCGTCAGATGATTTGGCGGTTACAATAAAATATAAAGGTGTTTCTGCCACATTTAATGTGTCTGTAGCGTCACAAGACTATTCAAATCAATATTGCACCGTCGCATTTGAAACAAATGGTGGCAGCACTATTGATCCAATTGATGTTAATCTTTATAGCAAAATTGATATCCCTACAGAGCCAACTAAAGACGACTATGGTTTTGTAAGCTGGTATGAGGATTCAACTTTGTCAAACGAGTGGAATTTTACAGTTGATACCGTGCAAGACGATATGACGCTTTACGCAAAGTGGTTGCCACTAGTTACAATAACTTTTTATACAAATCCAGAAGGCAGCGCAAATAATTCTGTTTATGAAACAAGAACGGTTACTGAAGGTGGCACCTTATCTTCACGTCCAACCGTACCTTCAGTAGAAGGCAGCACAGGCTCTTGGGACAGAAATTCTTGGTCAGACTTAACAACAGACATCTCGGTTTATCCAACATATACTGTAAATACATATACGATAACTTTCTATGACAATGGCACTGGCGAAAATCTAAGTATGTTGCAATTTACAAATGTTTATTATGGCACTTACTTGCTAGACCCAGCGGGCGATTATTACGCGGGAATTATGGCGATAGAGAGCAGTTTAACTGCAAATTCAAACAAAGAGAATTACTATTTTGACGGTTGGGTTATGAATGGCGCAACAGTTGACTTAAAAGAAAAAGTAACGGGCAACATAACCGCATACACAAATTATGCAAGAAATTCATTTAACGTAACATATTTATGGAACACCGATTTAATCGATGATGTTACATATGAAACGCAAGAGGGCGTTTACTATGGTTCACATTTAACCGAACCAACAGAGCCCCCACTTGACGGCTATGTGTTTATGGGTTGGTATACCAATGCCGATACAACAACAGCTTGGGATTTTACCAACGATACATTAACTGGCACGCAAACTTTGTACGCAATGTGGGCAGAAGCATTTACAGTTATCTTCTATCAAGTTAAAACTGAAGATTATCACAACGAAACAGACATAACTTGCAAAAAATATTTAACTTACACTGTTACTTCTGGCGATTCATTGTCAACCCCAACAGTGCCAAGCGTAACGGGTTATACTGGCAAATGGGATATTGTTTCTCTAGACAATATAACTTCAAATTTAGAAATTTATCCAATATATACAATAAACACATATACGGTTAAATTTGCTGTTGAAGGTGAGGTTATTAGCGAACAAACTATTGCATATATGTCTGACGCAGTTGCGCCACAAGATAGCGAAGTTGTGGTGGGTTACGGCTATGAATTTGACTCTTGGGAAGGGACTTATACCGGCATAACAGAAAATACAACTATCAATGCAAAAATTAAAGAAATAGAATATACCATTACTTACATATCTAATGCTGATACAAGCTATGGT
>JAWXUT010000126.1:0-4526 GCA_044426075.1 Bacillota bacterium | reverse complement strand
TATGCTTACACCTAACCTCACCAATTCGCTTTTTACTGTTGTTATATTTCGCTCTAACATCTTCCTTTTAAGCGTGCTGTATCTAACACCTATGGTGGTGGTGTGCTTAAATATAAGGTCGATATATTTATCCTCTTCGGAGCAGTTGCATATAACTGTAATTAGTTGTCCCATACGCGACTTTTTGCCCATAACTGCAGTAGAAAACACTTCTCGCGCACCCGCTTTTAGTAAAACTTTAGTTGCATATGCCATATCTTCGCCCGTCATATCGTCTACATTAAATGTGATTTCTGTTACACTGCCCGATATGTATTTTTCTTGGCTGTAGCCCTCAGTTTCGCCCAAATAAACTCGCACACAGTTTGCGCGCTCAAAGTCTTTAGTGCCCATACCATATCCAATTTTATCCACTACCATTGTAGGCTTCTCACCATAACTTGTGGCATAATATTTTATAAGAGCTGCCCCCGTTGGCGTACAAAGTTCACCCTTTATTCCGTCATTATATGTTGGTATCCCCGCAAGTAACAGCGAGGTTGCTGGGGCTGGAACTGGCAATATGCCGTGCTGACATTTAATGTAACCAGAACCCAATGCGATTGGTGACGCCACAATTTTTTCTGCCCCCAACTCCGCCATTAACATTGCCGTGCTAACTATATCTACCATAGCATCAATATCGCCAACTTCGTGAAAATGAATTTTATCTACACTCTCGTTGTGAACGGCACTCTCGGCTTCTGCAATTGCAAGATAAATTGCTTCTGCATCTTTTTTAACCTTTGCGCTAATAGATAAATCAGATATCTTTTTATTAATAGATTGCAAGGTGCTGTGCTCGTGGTGGTGCCCTTCAACTTCTTTGTGCTCACCAATTTTTACCTCAAAATGCGTGCCTACTATGCCACACTTTTTAACCGATGCAACTGAAACTTCGGCTATATCCGCAAAAACTTTGTTTATTTTTGCAAGCATTGCTTCGCTATCAACAAGTTCAAGCAAACTAGCTGCTAACATATCTCCCGCTATTCCCATTCCACATTCAATATATAATGTCTTCATATTTGCTCCTTACATTCTGTTTATAATGTTTGCTAGGTATCCCGCACCAAATCCGTTATCGATATTTACAACACTAACTCCGCTAGCACAAGAATTTAACATTGCAAGCAACGCCGATAACCCTTTGAAACTTGCGCCATATCCAACACTTGTTGGAACTGCTATAACTGGACACGAAACCAATCCGCCCACTACACTTGCAAGTGCGCCTTCCATACCCGCAACCACTATTAATACGCGAGCCTTTTGTATCGTTTCAATTTTATCTAGCAATCTATGGATGCCCGCAACGCCCACATCACTTATCATTGTGCACGCGCTGCCCAATGTTTCTGCAGTTACTCGCGCTTCGTGGCACACTGGCAAATCACTTGTGCCCGCTGACACTATCACCACATTGCCAACCATTTTTCTTTGCTGCGGATTTATAACAACTATGCGCGCATTGCTATGATACACACCACCACATTCAGCTGCTATTTGCTCGCCCACATCCTTAGAAACTCGCGTCGCCATAATGTTGCTTTCGCCATTTTCTATCATCTTTTTTGCGATTGCAACTATCTGCTCAACCGTTTTGCCCTCACCATAAATAACCTCTGCAGTGCCTTGCCTAACAGCTCTGTGATTATCTACTTTTGCAAAATCCATATCGTCATAGGGCTGTTTTTTTAGCTTAAGTGATGCCTCATCAATGCTAACATCACCATTTTTTACCGCCGTAAGAAGCTCTGTTATGTAATCCATATATCTCCTTTACTTGACTATATTAGCCACTGTTTTTCATTTTTGTGTAGCAATTGAACCTCAGTTTCTCCACAAATATCATTTAGTTCAAGTTGCAATATATGAGCCATTTGTTGCGCTTTATTAAGCTCATATTCCGCAAAACATAGCGCTGTTGTGTTGCCCAACTTTACCCTAAATTCGGTAAATCCTAATGAAAATAATTTGTTTTCCGCTTGCTCAATTATATGCAACTTTTCTTGAGTTACGGCAACCAAACTAGGTATTCGGGTAGCCAAACACGCGTATGCGGGTTTATTATAGAAACTGATATCAGCCTCTTTTAAACGCGTACGCACCATAGCTTTTGTAACACCGCACATAGCTAATGGCGACACAATTTGCAGTTCTGCTAGCGCCCGCAAACCAGGCCTATCGGTTGTATCATCGCTTGCATTAGTGCCGTCACAAATAACGCTGAATTGGTCTTGCTTTGCGCGCTTTGCTATAGCTGAAAACATAGCCAATTTGCAGTGATAGCATCTATCTATATCATTTTTTATTATGTTGCTATTTTTAAAGATGTCGTATGTTATTATCTCAAGTCGCACGCCTAACTTATTTGCAAATGCAACAACTTCATCATATTCTCGCTGAGGTTGAAACGCGGTTTTTACATAGTATGCGGTGACTTCTGCGCCACACTCTACTGCGCTTAACAACAAATAGGCAGAATCTACTCCGCCCGAAAATCCAATTGCTATACGCCTATTTTTTGCAAAAAATTCGTTAAGTTCCAAACCTACTCCTCAATATAATTGTTAAATATTACTTAGATTCTATCACAATTTGCAAAATAAAGCAACTATAAAAACAGCGAGGTTGCCCTCACTGTTTTGTAAGTTTTTGTAGCTAATAATATTAGTCTTTGTCAGCCGTAATTTCTTCCTCAATTTCCGCTTTATCTGCTTGCAAAGCAAGCTGTTTGTTGATTTCTTCTACCTTTTTCTTGTTAAGAGTGTATCCAAACATCAAGCACACAAACATACCTAGCATCAAAAGTGCGGGCACCAAGGTGCTAATTGTATACATATCGGCTAGTGTTTCTGGCGTTTGAATATCAAGGCTAGCGTCATAATTCACCCAAACAAGTGCTTGAATTGAAATAACACCCGCAGCGGTTTGTCCTAATTTTCTAATAAATGAGAAAAATGCAAATGTGGTGGCATCTTCGCGATTGCCGGTTTTGATTTGGTGATAGTCAATTGTATCGCCGACCATAGCCCACATTTCCAACACGAAGAATGTAAGTCCTAAACCATTTAAAAATGCAAATATTAAGAACACAATTGCGCTATCTGTTTTAACAAAAGTTATAATTAGCATAACGATAAATGACAATAGCGCGCCATAGGCACAAATGTGTTTTTTGCCGTATTTTTTAACAACCTTGCTAATAACTGGCAAAAGTATAGCCATTGGAGCATATAAGCACACGGTAAATATGGTATTTAGCCACGCTTGGCCGAAGAAATCTTTAAAAAGATAAACATAATATGCTTGCATAAACATCTGGGTTGCAGTCAAAAACAGCGCACCAAAAGACAAGGCAACGAGCGGTCTGTTAGTTAAAAGTTGTTTAATTTTCATCAAATTTTCTTTAACTGGGGTCTCACTTGAAGCTACTGTAACTTGTTTAACCCTTTCGTGAGTGCCTTTGTAGCAAACAAATAAGAAGCCCACGCAAAGCACAGCAACAATAATCACACCGATATAAAATGAACTATAATCAATTTGGCTCACGCTTTGCCCCGCAATAGATACGGTTGTAAAGCAAAACACTGGGAACAACAATGAAACTGGAATTCCACCAATACCCGAACCAATTGACCTAAAAATAGATAAATTTGAGCGTTCTTGGTTATTTGAAGTCATAACTGACGCCATTGAACCATAAGGAATGCTAATACCGGTGTACAACATACCCCAAAGAATATAGGTGCAAGCGGCATATATAGTGGCTTCAGTTTGTGTAAAAGAATCAAACTTTGCAAACAACAACAGAGTCGCCATAACAGTAAAAGGAGAAATATAAATTAGCCATTTTCTGTACTTGCCACGCTTAGAAGGTTTCATACCGTCAATTAATCTTCCCCATAAAGGATCATTAACAGCATCCCACAACCTTGCCACCAAGAAAAGCACAGTAACTGCAGTGGCAGAAAGCCCAACTACATCGGTATAAAATACATTAAGATATGCAATAAGCGAAAAAATCAAACTACAGCCAACGTCACCAAGCGCATAAGATGTACGCTCTTGTAAACTCAGACTGCCATTAGGATTCATATCAACTTTTTTACCCATAATTTCCTCCAAAAGTGTATACAATAAGTACATTATACATTAAAATTGAAAAAATTGCAAGAAGTATTTACAATGCAATATTTAAATGAAAAATAGAAAAATTAAGGAACCCGTAAAGGGTTGATTATATATGTTAGCGAATCACATACAATCGTAGGGTGGTAGTCCTCTGACGCCCGCATCCACCCGTCGGGTGGAAGTATGAAGTAAGAGTGAATAGTGAAGAAGTTGTGAACGAAAGGGTTGATTATATATGTTAGCGAATCACATATAATCGTAGGGTGCGTTAGTCCTCTGACGCCCGCATCCTTATTGAAAATTTGGTGTTATTGGTATTGTATGATTATTTAAGTATCAAGGAAACGACG
>JAWXUT010000008.1:0-29396 GCA_044426075.1 Bacillota bacterium | reverse complement strand
GCATAGATTGTAGGGTGCGTTAGTCCTCTGACGCCCGAAACCGCATTAAAATATTATTCAACGATAAAATGCAATTTGACAAGTTTACATCGTCGTTTCCTTGATACTTAAATAAACATACAATCCCAATAACACCAAATTTTCAATATGGATGCGGGCGGCAGGGGACTGCCGCACCCTACAATCATATGCATTGCGATTTGTTCCTAGCGTACACCATATAATCAACCCTTTACGGGTTCCACACTTCTTCACTATTACTTTAAAAACACTCCAATTTTGGAGTGCTCTTTGAGTGAATAATTTGTGCGTTGGTTTGTGATTATTTTGTAACTTTAGCTTTTGCAGGAGCTTTTGCTTTTGCTGGAGCTTTTGCTTTTGGTTCGGCTTTAGCTTTTGCAGGTGCAGCTTTTGCTTTTGGTTCGGCTTTAGCTTTTGCAGGTGCTTTTTTCTTTGCTGGAGCTTTAGCTTTTGGTGCTACTGGTGTTTCAGCTGTAATTTGTGCAGTTGCGCAAGGGGTTGCATCTTGCTTGTCACAGTTAGCGCAATAAGCATATGTGCCACAAGTGTCGGCGCCATTTGCCTCGCTATCTAACCATTTTTTTATATCAAGTTCTTGTTGTAATTCTGTTTTGTTCATAAGAAATCTCCTTATTTTGTTATAATTTACATATATTATAATGCTTTTAGTGTATAATTTCCACTATATATATACACCTCCCTAAAAAAATTTACATTTTATTTGCTTTTTTTGTGAGATTGATATATAATATATATATTAGAATCATAAAGATATTACATAAGGAGTGCAATTTGGATATTTTTTGTCTAGATACAAGCGAGTTTAAATCTATTAAAAGTGATTTGACTCCATATTTATCAGCGCTTAGGCACAGCAAGGTGCAGAGTATTGTTGATTGCGATTGCAAAGTGCAGTCTATTGGGGTTGAGCTTGCATTATGTGTTGCGGTTAGGCACATTGATAGTGGTGCTACAATTCCAGTAAGTTATTATTATGACAAGTGTGGGAAGCCAGTTTTAAGTGATTATCCTAACTTTAACATAAGTTTTTCGCACACATCGGGTATGAGTGTGGTTGCAATTGGGGGTTCATTTGTTGGTGTTGATATTGAGAAGCGCAAAGAAATTAATCCAAAATTTGCAGACAGAATGTTAAATGGGGCAGAACTTAAAGAGTATCAGCTATTAAATGAAGATAAAAAACGCAGATTTATTCTGGACAGTTTTGTAAAAAAAGAGAGTTTTGTAAAAGCAACTGGAGAAGGGCTTACAAAGTTTCCTTGCAAAATTTCGCTGCCTAAAGAGGCAAAAACGCATATTTTCGATATTGTTGATGATAAGTTTGTGGTTGCAGTTACAACTTTAAAAGAAGAATCCGTTAATATTCATTTACTTAGTGTTGCTAGAGTTTTAAAAGTTTTAGAATAAATTTTAAAATTTTCACACAAATTTAACAATAGTGTGTTAGAATATTTGTTATTAGGAGTTTAAAGGAGTAATATATGTATTTATTGTATTATATTTCGGCGATATTAGTGTTGCCAGCAATTATATATTCTGTTTACGTAAGCAAAAAAGTAAACTCAACTTTTCAAGAATACAGCAGAGTTGGCACAAGTTTAGGTATGTCTGCCGCGGAAGTTGCGCGTATGGTGCTAGACAAAAACGGGCTAACTGATGTGCAAGTGGGGCACACAAACGGCAATTTAACCGACCATTATGACCCACGCACAAACAATGTTTATTTATCAGACACCGTGCATAACAGTTATTCTGTTGCGGCAATTGGCGTAGCAATCCACGAGTGCGGGCACGCTATGCAAGCGCAAGAGCAGTATATTCCATACAAAATGCGTGCATCTGTGTTTCCATTAGCTAAAATTGGAAGCCAACTAGCTATTCCGCTATTGCTTGTAGGTATTTTATTTGACTCATTTTTCTATGTTGGTGGTGAGACAACTCTTGGTTATATAATAATGATTGCGGCGCTTGTTTTGTATTCATTTTCTACACTATTTACCTTTATAACGTTGCCAGTTGAGTTCAATGCGAGCAAACGCGCAAAGAATATTCTCAGCGAAATGATCAATCAAGATGAGATTGAGGGTTGCGAAAAAGTGCTTGATGCAGCGGCAAAAACCTATGTTGCAAGCTTTGCAGTAAGTTTGATGCAATTGTTGCGTTTGTTGTTTTTAGTTATGTCAAGAAAAAAATAAATAGCACCTAAATTATAAAACGCCTCACAAAAGTGGGGCATTTTTTATGAAAATTACTTTTTATTACCAATTTAGTGCCTCAATTTGTTTGGAAAATAATTTTTTTTGTGGTATAGTGTAGGGGACTATTACGAGGAGCTGTCTTGTAACGTTGAGATTTTAATCTCTATCGGTTTGGAAAGACACTCTTTTTTTTGGAAATATATAAGAGAGGACACTACCATTAACACATTTGACAGCCTTCCTATTAAGGAAGAGATTAAGTACGCCCTAAAAGATTTGGGCTTCACCACACCAACGCCAATTCAGGCAGAGATTATCCCACACATTTTAGACGGCAAAGATTGTTTAGCAGAAGCTCCAACAGGCACAGGAAAAACATTTGGATTCGGAATTCCAGCATTAAATATGATTGACACTACATCTTCACAAATACAAGTTGTAGTACTTTGTCCAACCAGAGAATTGGCAATGCAAACAGAAAGAGAGCTTAAAAAGATTTCAGTACACATCAAACATTGCAAAATTTTGGCAATTTACGGTGGTCAACCAATTGAGAGGCAAATGGCGGGAATTCGCAAAAAGCCACAAATAATTGTAGCAACACCAGGCAGACTTCAAGATCATATCAGAAGAAAATCTGTTAGACTTCAATCAGCAAAACTAATTGTTCTTGACGAAGCAGATGAAATGCTAAATATGGGCTTTAAAGAGGATATCGATAATATTTTAGCATTTATGCCAGGTAATATCAATATGCAATTGTTTTCTGCAACAATGCCAAAAGAAATTTTGAGGATATCAGAAGCATATCAAGTGGATCCAGTTAGAGTAAAAACTATGCACGACAACAAGAGCACACCTTCAATTGAGCAATTTGTTGTTCGCGTTAAAGAAGGCAACAAGGTTGAAGCGCTTAAAGAAATTATGCGTAGGGAAGACTATCACCTTGTTTTGGTTTTTACAAACACAAAGAGAAGGGCAGAAGAATTAAACGAGAATTTGCAAGACAGCAATTATTTGTCAGCAGCTATTCACGGTGATTTAAGGCAACGTATAAGAGACGCAGTTATGCGCAGTTATCGTAACAAAGAATTGAACATACTAGTTGCAACCGACGTAGCAGCAAGAGGTATCGACGTAGATAATATTGAAGCTATTTTCAACTTTGATTTACCAAATGATGAAGATTTTTATGTACACCGTATTGGTCGTACAGCGCGTGCTAACCGTAAAGGTACAGCATACAATTTTGCAACACCAAAAGATCAATATCGCCTAAAGTTCTATGAGAAGCAAACCGGCACTACAATGCAAGAGCTTGAGCTTGAAGGATTGACAGAAAAAGTACGCACAAACGGCAAAAAAGAAGGACAAACACGTTTCTTTGTAAATATTGGTGTTAAAGACGGCGTAAAAGAAAAACAACTTGTTGACCACATTACAAAAAATACAGCAATAAGAGACGGCGAAATTAGCGAAGTTAAGATGCTAGAGATATTCAGCTTTGTAGAAGTTGCAGATTTTGCAGCAGAACAAATGCTTACATTAAACGGCACAAAGTTTGCAAAACGCACAATGGCTGTTGAAAAAGCGGGCGACAAGAACCCAGCTAAAAGCGGTGGCAGAGGCTCACGCGGAAATGACAGACAACGCAGTGAAACAAATGGTTCATTGAGGGATAAAAATAGATTCAGAAAAGACGGCGGAGACGACAGAAGAGCGGGCTTCCAAGGCGACAGAAAACGCAGTTTTGACCGCGACGACAACAGAGGCGGATTCAACCGTGATGACAGAAAACGCAGTTTTGACCGCGACGACAACAGAGGCGGATTCAACCGCGATGATAGAAAACGCGATTCTCAAGATGACGGATATCATGTAGAAAAATCTTTCAAGCGTGACCGCGACGATAGATTTGGTGTATATAATGATGCAAACCGCACAAGGCGTGATGACAGAGGCGACCGCGATTCATTCGGTGGCAAACAACGCAGTGGTGGCAAGCGCATAGGTTTTGATGCTCCAGATTCTGACAATGCAAGCCGTGAAGATTCTTTCAAAAACAAATACAAAAGACCAGAAAAAAACTTTGATCCATACAAAAAACCATACGGCGAGAAAAAGTCCTATGGCGATAAATCATATGGTGACAAAAAGAACTTCGGTGAAAAATCATACGGTGACAAAAAGAACTTCGGTGAAAAATCATACGGCGACAAAAAGAATTTTGGTGATAAATCATACGGCGACAAAAAGAATTTTGGTGATAAGAAGTCATATGGTGATAAATCATACGGCGACAAAAAGTCATATGGTGATAAGAAGAGCTTTGGCGATAAATCATATGGTGATAAAAAGAACTTCGGCGACAAAAAGTCATATGGCGATAAAAAGTCATACGGCGACAGAAATGATTCAGGCAGAGGTTTTGGTTCAAAATCATCTGGAAATTCAGAAGCGGGCTTCGATAAGCCAAAGAGAAAAAAATATTAATTTATATGCCACTGTTGGTTACCAAACAGTGGCATTTTTTGTAAATTGCAATTTTTAATTTTAGGGCATAACCGCTTGCAAATGATTTAGGATTGTGATATAATACATTAGGTAGAAAGATAAAGTTCTAACTGCCGAATACTGTCGATTTTGAGGTGGCAAATGAAGGGTTTATTGACTCTGGGAGTACTTCCTACGGAAAAAATTAAATCAGCTATTGATTTGGCATTAGAATTTAAAAAGGGTAAAAGTGTTAGCTATTCTGGTAAGAAGATGGCAACACTTTTTTTTGAAAATTCTACCCGTACACAATACAGTTTTCAGACTGCAATGATTAATTTGGGTATCCAACCATTGTCATTTAATGCAAGTGCAAGCAGTGTTGTTAAGGGTGAAACTTTGTATGATACGGTGCGCACATTTGAGTCATTTGGGCTAGACGGTGTTGTTATCCGCCACGCAAAAGATAGATATTATGAAGAGTTAGAAGGCATTAAGATGCCAATATTTAATGGTGGAGACGGCGCAAGCGACCACCCAACACAGAATTTATTAGATTTAGTTACTATATATGAAGAATTTGGGCATTTTGAAGGGCTTAAAATTTGTATAGTAGGCGATGTTAGCCATAGTAGGGTTGCCCACGGCAATGCAGATATAATGCGTAGTTTGGGTATGGAAGTTTTCATCAGTGGGCCCGATGAGTTTATGGATTGCACGGGAGATTTTATTCCTTTTAAAGAAGCAGTAGAAACAATGGATGTTATTATGCTACTAAGGGTGCAGTTTGAAAGGCATCAAGAAGCAATGGCAATGACGGTAAAAGAGTATCACTCAAAATATGGTTTGACATCAGAGCTTGTTACAAAAATGAAAAAGGGCGCAATTATTATGCATCCAGCACCAATTAACAGAGGTGTTGAAATAGCAGATGAAGTTGTTGAGTGTCCCGCAAGCAGAATTTATACACAGATGACAAACGGAGTATATGCTCGTATGGCAGTAATCAGTATGGTTTTGGATGGCAAGATATGATAGTATTAAAAAATGGATTCATAAATATTGATAACGCATTAGTGGCGCGCGATGTTGCTATTGAAAACGATAAAATTGTTGCAATTGGCAGTGATTTAGATGCAACAAGTGCAGAAGTGATTGATGTTAAAGGCGGATATATAACGGCGGGAGCAGTAGATGTGCACGTACATTTGCGCGAACCTGGGTTTACTAAAAAAGAGACCGTTGCAAGTGGCACAAAAAGTGCAGCAAGTGGCGGAGTAACCACAATAATGGCAATGCCAAACACAATGCCCGCAACCGACAGTGTAGTGCATTTATCCACAATAAACGAGATAATTGAGCGCGATGCAGTGGTAAAAGTTTATCCATTTTGCAGTGTAACAAAGGGGTTAAAGGGTGCAGAACTTACAGATATGGCGCACATTGCTCCAACTGTTAAAGGGTTTAGTGATGACGGCGTTTGTGTAAATGACGGCACCTTGTTAAAAGACGCGATGGCAATTGCAAAAGCGTACAACAAAGTTATAGCAAGTCATTTGGAGTGCGAAGGATATGGCACAACACCAGAAGCAGAAATATTAGCTTGCAAAAAAGAGCTAGTTTTGGCTAAAGAAACGGGTGTAAAGTATCATCTTTGCCATTTATCAACAACGCAATGCGTAAGTATGTTAAAAGAGGCAGTGGCAAACGGCGTAGATGTAACTGCAGAAGTAACACCACACCACTTATTTTTAACAGAAGAAGAAATTGTGAGCCCAAACTTTAAAATGAATCCACCTTTGCGCAGCAATAAGGATAGAGAAGCGGTGCTTAATGCGTTACTTGATGGAAGCATAACAATAGTTGCAACCGACCACGCACCTCACACGGAGGAAGAAAAGTCACGCGAGTACAACTTGTGTCCCAACGGCATTATCGGGTTAGAAACATTGTTTCCATTAATATACACCAATTTAGTGCGTACGGGCAAGGCAACGCTCAATCAAATGGAAGCGTGGTTAACCACAAATCCAGCGGAGAGGTTTGGTCTTCCAAGTGGCAAAGTTGCGGTGGGAGCAACGGCAGATATTGCGGTTCTTGACATTAATAATAGCAGAATTTATAACAAAAATAATATAGTCAGCAGTGGCAAAAACAGCCCATTTATCGGTGCAGAATTATACGGGTTTGCCGTATTAACACTGGTTGACGGCAAGGTAGTTTACAACAATTTACACGGAGGTTTGAGATGAAAAAGCGTATGCTCGTTTTGGAAAACGGCAAAGTAATGTATGGTGAAGGGTTCGGCAGTGATAACACTCGAATTGCAGAAATTGTATTCAATACATCAATGGTTGGATATCAAGAAATTTTGAGTGACCCATCATATTGTGGGCAAATAGTGGTTATGAGTTATCCACTTATAGGCAACTATGGATTGGCGGACGAAGACTATGAGGCAAAAGGCGTGCATATGTCTGGCTTTATTGTACGCGAATATAATGATTTTCCAAGTAACTTCCGTTACACAAAAACCTTGAGCGAGGTTATGCAAGAGTATCACGCTGCGGGAATAAGTGGCATTGATACAAGGCAACTTGTTCGTATGATTCGCGATGAGGGAAGTATGAAGGTTATGATAACCGATGCAGACCGTGATATTGCAGAATGTATTGCAGAACTAAAGGCAACCACCCTTGCAACAGACCAAGTTAAGCAAGTAAGTTGTAAAAAAATGTGGTATAGCAGAACTCGCAATCCTCAACACACCGTTGTTGCAATTGACTGCGGAATTAAACTTAATATCGTGCGTAAATTGAACCAATTTGGCTGTAATGTTATAGTGGTTCCACACGACACAACAGCTGAAGATATCGCAAGACTTAAACCAGACGGTTTGTTTTTGAGCAACGGACCTGGGGATCCAGAGAGTGTTACAAATGTAATTGAAGTAGTTAAGAGCTTTGTAGGCAAGCTTCCAATATTGGGTATCTGTTTAGGGCACCAAATAATCGGGCTAGCTCACGGCGCAAAAACATATAAAATGAAGTTCGGTCATCGTGGTGCAAACCACCCAGTTATGGATCTTAGAACGGGTAAGGTAGAAATTACTAGCCAAAACCATAGTTTCGCAATTGATAAAGACAGCTTAGAGAACACCGCGCTTGAATTGACTCACGTAAATTTGCTAGACAACGAGGCAGAGGGTATGATAAATAAAGATGCCAATATTTTGAGCGTACAATATCACCCAGAAAGTGCTGCTGGTCCAGAAGATAGCGAGTACATATTTACACAATTTACAAAACTTATGAGTAGTTTCGGAGGAAGGAATAATGCCAAAGAGAACAGATATTAAAAAGATAATGGTTATAGGCTCTGGTCCAATAGTTATTGGGCAAGGGGCAGAATTCGATTATGCTGGAACACAAGCTTGTCTTGCACTTAAAGAAGAGGGCTATGAGGTTATTCTTGTAAACAGCAACCCTGCAACTATTATGACAGATACAAAAATTGCAGACAGAATTTATATGGAACCACTTGATCTTGAGCACGTTGCACGTATAATTCGTATGGAACGCCCAGACGGATTGCTATGTAGTATCGGCGGACAAACTGGTTTGAATATCGGAATGCAGTTGTTTACAAAGGGCATTTTAGATGAGTGCGGAGTAGAGATGCTAGGCACAAAATACGAGGCAATTAGCCAAGCTGAAGATAGGCAACTATTTAAAGACTTGTGTGAGAAAATTGGCGAACCCGTACTTGAAGCATACACAGCAGTGTCAATTGAGGAGTGCAAAGAAGCGGCAGCAAAAATTGGATATCCAGTTATTTTGCGCCCTGCATTTACACTAGGTGGCACGGGCGGCGGATTTGCTGATGACGATGAAGAGTTGCACGAGCTTGCAAAAAATGCGCTTAAACTTTCACCAGTAGGACAAGTTCTAGTTGAAAAATCCATAAAAGGGTTTAAAGAAATTGAATATGAAGTTTTGCGTGACGCAAACGATACAGCATTAGTTGTATGTAATATGGAGAACCTTGACCCAGTTGGCGTGCACACTGGTGACTCAATTGTTGTAGCTCCTAGCCAAACACTAACAAATAAAGAATATCAAATGTTGCGTAACAGCGCATTAAAAATCATAAGAGCACTTAAAATCGAGGGTGGTTGTAACGTGCAATTTTCACTTGACCCACAGTCATTTGAATACTTTGTAATTGAAGTAAATCCTCGTGTAAGTCGCAGTTCGGCACTCGCAAGTAAGGCAAGTGGATACCCAATCGCAAGGGTTTCTGCAAAAATTGCAACTGGCTTGAGGCTTGACGAAATTAAGATTGCAAACACACTTGCATCATTTGAACCTACTCTTGACTATGTTGTAAGCAAGATTCCTCGCTTCCCATTTGACAAGTTCAACAAGGCAAGCCGTAAATTAAGCACACAAATGAAGGCGACTGGCGAAGTTATGAGCATAGGTAGAACTACTGAAGAATCATTGCTAAAAGCTATCCGTTCATTAGAGCTTGGCATTAATCATCTATACATATCAAAACTTGACGATTTGAGTGACGAAGAGCTAATCGCTTTTATTGAGGAAAACACAGATGAGCGTATTTTTGGCTTAGCTGAAGCGTTCCGTAGAGGTGTTAGCCTAGATTATTTGTATATGCTTACAAAAATCGACAGTTTCTTCTTAGAAAAAATCCACAACATTGTTAAGTTTGAAAAGGTTATTGCAGACAATGTAAACGACCTAGACACACTAAAAGCTGCAAAACGTATCGGATTTAGTGACGAATATATTGCAGATTGCTGGAATACAACGTTTGATGTAATCTACAAAATGCGTAAAGAGCACGCTATTTATCCAGTTTATAAGATGATTGACACTTGTGCTTCAGAATTTGATTCATATATTCCATATTTTTACGGCACATATGAAACTGAAAATGAAAGTCGCGTAAGTGGTCGCAAAAAAGTTGTAGTACTAGGTAGTGGCCCTATCCGTATCGGACAAGGTGTTGAGTTTGACTACAGCACAGTTCACGCAGTTTGGGCAATTCAAGAGGCGGGATACGAAGCGATTATAATAAACAACAATCCAGAAACCGTTTCAACTGACTACACATTGAGCGACAAACTATACTTTGAACCACTTACATTTGAAGATGTTATGAACATTGTTGACTACGAAAAACCAGAAGGCGTAATAGTAGCACTTGGTGGACAAACAGCTATCAACTTGGCAGACGACCTTGACAAAGCGGGCGTAACTATTTTGGGTAGCAGTAGTGAATCAATTGCAATGGCAGAAGATAGGGATAAATTTATAGAAGTGCTTAACAACTTGAGTATTCCAATGCCACAAGGCGAGGCAGTATACAATATAAAAGACGGACTAAAAGCAGCCGCTACAATTGGATATCCAGTATTAATGCGCCCATCATTTGTGCTAGGTGGCAGAATGATGCACATTGTTTACGATGACCGCACACTAAAAACTCGTTTAGCTGAAGCCGTAAAGTTCAATCCTAAACACCCAGTACTTATCGATAAATACATTGTTGGTAAAGAGTGTGAAGTTGATGCAATTTGTGACGGCAACGAAGTATTTATTCCAGGTATAATGGAGCATATTGAAAGAGCGGGTGTTCATAGTGGTGACTCAATGAGCGTTTATCCACCATATTCACTTACAAAAGATGTTAAGGATACTGTTGTTGAATATACAAATAAAATAGGTATCGCACTTAAAATAAAAGGACCTTTTAATATTCAGTTTGTAGTAGACCAAAACAACAAGGTGTTTATTATTGAAGTTAATCCACGTAGTAGCCGAACTGTACCTTTCCTTGCAAAAACAACGGGGGCAGCTATTGCTAACATTTCAACAAAAGTTATGTTAGGTAGCACGCTTAAAGAATTGGGCTACACTGGCGTTTATCCAAGCAAAAAGAGGTGGTATGTTAAGGCTCCAACCTTCTCATACACAAAACTAACGGGACTTGATGCGGTACTTTCACCCGAAATGAAATCAACTGGTGAGGCTATTGGTTATGATGACTTATTTAATCGCGCAGTTTATAAAGCTATTAAAGCAAGCGGTTTGCGTGTTTCTAACTATGGCACCGTACTTGCAACCATTAGCGATAAAGATAAAGCGGCAGCGCTTCCATTAATAAAAGGATTCTATGATTTAGGATTTAATATTGAAGCTACTGAAGGCACTGCAAGTTTCCTTAAAAAGGCGGGTATTCGCACAAGGATTCGCAAAAAAATCTCTAGCGGCAGTGAAGAAATCTTGCACGCGCTTCGCAAAGGTTATGTAACTTATGTAGTTAACACAATTAGTGAAGACGAACAAACCAACCGCGAAGATGGTTCAGAAATTAGAAGAACAGCTATTGAAAACAATATCCCAGTGTTCACATCTCTTGACACAGTAAAAGTGCTTATTGATGTGCTTGCGGATATGACAATGGGCGTTTCAACTATTGATTCATAATAAAGAGGCAGTATGAAAGAGTGTTTACTTACAATTAAAAGCCACATTGCACTAAATGAAACTATGTATAAAATGGTGCTTGCGGGCGAAAACCTACAGATGAAGGCGGGGCAGTTTGTGGAAGTTAGCGTACCTAACTACTTTTTGCGCAGACCTTTTAGCGTAGCAAGTTGCACAAAAGACGAACTAACTTTAATTTATAAAGTTGTGGGTAGCGGCACGCGCGATATGGCATATATGCAAATTGGCACCAAATTAAGCGTATTGTGCGACCTTGGCAACACATTTAACCTTACAAAGGCAAAAAATCCACTGCTAATTGGCGGCGGAATTGGTTGCGCACCTATGTTGCAACTAGCAAAAGAATACAATCAACTTGGCATCACCCCTACAATTATACTTGGATTCAGAAACAAGAGTGAGATGTTCTGCTATGATGAATTTTCAGCACTTGGTGAGGTGATTATCGCAACAGATGACGGCAGTTTTGGCAATAAAGGCAACGCGGTTAGCGTGCTTAAAGAGCTAAATTTAAGCTATGATTATTATCACGCTTGCGGGCCTATGGTTATGTTAAAGGCGCTTGCTGGTTTCAGCGGAAAAGGTGAATTATCCTTAGAAGCAAGAATGGGTTGTGGCTTTGGCGCTTGTATGGGTTGCAGTATCAAGACAACTTCAGGATACAAAAGAGTGTGCAAAGAAGGTCCAGTGTTTACAGCAACGGAGGTGCTTTTTGATGAATAAGCTAGCAGTTAATTTATTGGGGAATGAACTTATAAATCCAGTAATTCCCGCTTCTGGCACATTTGGATTTGGTCACGAATTTAACGATATATATGATATAAATATTTTAGGATCAATATCTTTAAAGGGAACAACACTTGAAGCACGCTATGGCAATCCTTTGCCACGTATTGCAGAGTGCCCAATGGGAATGATAAATGCAATCGGTTTGCAAAACCCAGGTGCAAAAGCGGTTAATGAAATCGAAATCCCTAAACTACAAAAAATATATGATAAAAAGGTAATTGCAAACGTTGGTGGACATAGCAGAGAAGAGTATGTTGGTGCGGTTGAAATACTTTGTAAAAACCCTCAAGTTATGGCAATAGAACTTAATATTTCTTGCCCTAACGTAAGCGGTGGTGGTATGGCATTTGGGGTAAATCCTGATGTTGCATATGAACTTGTAAAAGCAGTAAAAGAGGTATCTAGTATCCCTATTATTGTAAAGTTGTC
Source organism: Bacillota bacterium (assembly GCA_044426075.1). Lineage (GTDB taxonomy): Bacteria > Bacillota > Clostridia > Christensenellales > DTU072 > JAWXUT01. The sequence continues at coordinate 16,912 of JAWXUT010000008.1, read as the reverse complement.
ACCCAATGTAACAAATATTGTAGAAATGGCGTTGGCAGTTGAAAGGGCGGGAGCAGATGCAATAAGTCTAATAAATACACTTGTAGGTATGCGTTTAAACTTGCGTACAGCACGCCCAATTATATCTGTTAAAAAGGGCGGATATAGCGGGCCAGCGGTGTTCCCAGTAGCGGTGCGTATGGTATATGAAGTGTATGAAGCGGTAAGTATTCCAATTATAGGTATGGGCGGCATAACTAGTGCATATGACGTAATTGAGATGATGTATGCGGGTGCAACGGCGGTTATGATAGGTAGCCAAAACCTAATTGACCCATATGCTTGCAAAAAGATAATAGAAGATTTGCCACAAGTTATGGCAGAATTAAATATAGATAAACTATCAAACATTATAGGGAGAGCGCACAATGGGTAAAGATGTAATTATAGCTTGTGATTTTCCATCACGCACAGAGCTAATGGAGTTTTTAACACACTTTGAGGGTGAAAACCCATACTTGAAAATCGGTATGGAAATGTTCTACAGAGAAGGGCCTTCAATTGTAACCGAGTTAAAAGAAAAGGGTTGCAGAATCTTTTTAGATTTAAAGTTGCACGATATTCCACACACAGTATATAGTGCAATGAAAAATTTGGCAATACTTGGGGTAGATATCACAAATGTACACGCATCGGGCGGAGTTGCAATGATGGAAGCCGCAGTTAAGGGACTTGAAGAGGGTTCCGCTGGCAGAAAAAGACCAGAACTAATTGCAGTTACACAACTTACATCAACTAGCCAAACTGTGTTAGAAGAAGAGTTGTTAATTACAACCCCAATGGCAGAAACAGTAAAACATTACGCATTAAACGCAAAAAAAGCGGGGCTTGACGGCGTTGTATGTTCACCACTAGAAGCACCAATCATTAAAGAGTTGGGATTGCAAAGTATCACCCCCGGCATAAGGTTTGCGGGTGACAGCGTGGGCGATCAAAAACGTATTGCCACCCCAGCATATGCAAAAGAGTTGGGTAGCACATACATAGTTGTTGGCAGAAGCATAACGGGCGCAAGTGACCCACTTGCAGCATACAAAAAAGCAATGGCAGAGTTCTGCAGTTAGGAGAAATTATGAATTACAATATTAATAATGTAGATATAGCAACAGTTGGCGACAAAGTAGCGGAAGCATTACTTAAAATACAAGCCGTATTTTTGAAGCCACAAGATCCATTTACATGGGCATCTGGCATAAAAAGTCCAATTTATTGTGACAACAGACTAACATTATCTGATCCCGCAGTAAGGCATATTGTGGAAGAGAGTTTAGCAACATATGTAAAAGAGTATTTTGCAGAAGCTGAAGTTGTAATGGGAACCTCAACAGCGGGTATTCCACACGCAGCCATAGTAAGTGAAATATTAGACTTGCCAATGGGATATGTAAGAGGCAGTGCAAAAGCTCACGGCAGAAACAATCAAATTGAGGGTGCAAATCCAACTGGCAAAAAGGTTGTTGTTATTGAAGATTTAATTTCAACTGGCGGTTCATCAATTGAAGTAGTAGAAACATTGCGCGCAAGCGGTGCAAACGTATTGGGTATTGTATCAATATTTACATATACACTAAAAAAAGGTGTGCAAAGGTTGCAAGATGCGGGTGTAATTAACCACTCACTAAGTGACATCAACGCACTAACAACAGTTGCAGTAAACAGTGGTTACATAACAGCTGAAGAAAAGGCTATGGTGCTAAAATTTATCAGCAATCCACAAGATGAGAGCTGGAGAGGATAAACTGCATTAAAATGCAATGAAATTAGCTCGCGCTAATGAAAATCGCTTACGCGAATTATGGATTCTTATTATAATTTATTTATTTTAAAAAAGGGCATCACAGCCCTTTTTTGTTTATCGTATTTCTGTTTGACCCGACTTAATATTGGGATCATTAAACATCTCTCCCATTGTTGTGCCAAGTGGTGGCATATCGTGACCCAACTCTTTTTTGTATGACAACCTTAGTAGTAGTGGTGTTAGGAAGGATGTCAACATAATTAGTATCAATATAAATGGCATAATGGTGGATTCAATAATACCCGCTTCTACACCTTTTTGTGCACAAACAAGGGCAACTTCTGCGCGAGCCATCATACCTAATCCGATACGATAACTGTCGCGATTGCTCATACCGCATATCTTTGCACCAAACGCACAACCCGCAAGTTTAGCAAACATTCCAGTTGCAATAAGCACCAATCCGAATGCCAACATACTGCTATCAATTGCACTAAAGTCTGTGCTTATGCCAATGCTTGCAAAGAAAACTGGGGCAAATAGCATATAACAATTGATGTCAATTTTGCTTTCAATATACTCGCGAGAGTGGATATTGCTAAGCATAAGTCCTGCTAAAAATGCGCCAGTGATATCTGCTACGCCAAAAACTTCTTCTGACACAAATGCAAAAATAAAGCAGAACGCAAAGCTAAATATAGGCAATCTTCTGTTGTGTGGCCACTTTTTATCCATCCACTTGAATACATATCTTATAGCAAGCGCAATAATCAATGCGAATACGAAAAACGCAAATGTCTTAACAATAACCATATAAGGGCTGCTTGCAAAGTCTGTAAATGAACCGCCACTTGTTTCACTTAGTCCAAGCACAAATGACAAGATAATTATGCCGATAATATCGTCTATAATAGCCGCAGAAACAATAGCTGCACCCACTTTACTATTTAATTTACCTATTTCTTTTAAAGTTGCAACGGTAACACTAACCGAAGTCGCAGTTAAAATTACGCCATAAAAAAGGTTATGAAGCACATTTTCTTGCGTCATATCACTAAATCCACCGTTAAATGCAGCCGCAACAACAAATCCTAATCCCATAGGAAGCACAACACCCATAACGGTTATTGCAATTGAAGCAATGCCTGTGCTTTTAATTTGCTTTAAATCTGTTTCTATACCGGCAGAAAACATAATTAGCACAACGCCAATTTTTGCTATAAATGAAATTCCTTCTAGCACTGAATCATCTAAAATGATTTGGTTAGGAATATAATTTATAAGCCCTACAACAACACCCGCAATAAGCATACCAATAACTTGTGGCAAGCCGATTCTTTTCAAACCGATACCAAGCAATTTAGATATTAGCATTATTAAACCTACTGGCAATAATATCTTATAAAATTCCATTTTTAACCTCACTGTTATATATGTCGCGCACATCATTGTACTATAATTTCCGATAACATAATATCCTTTTTTGCGCTAAAGTGCAAGCAAAACATAGTATTTTAGTATTATAAAACGGATAATAAAAAGTGAAACTTTTATCTTTACTTATTTTGGCAGAATATTAGCAAACAGTATCTACATAATAATAGTATAGGCAACCAGAAAAACTAAAAACGCCTATTTGTAAAAAGGAGAAAATTATGAAAAATATAGTAAAAACTGGTGAAAAACCAGGTAGAGGAATTTACAGTTGCACTAACTGTCACACAGAAATGCACCTTGATTTAAAAGACAAAATGCCACCTTGCCCAAAATGCAACAACGTGGAATTTACAAAAGATTAAAAACAAAGGGGCTGTAAAGAATTTTACAGCCCGTTGTTATTTTTATAAATTGATTATTTTTTATTTGCAGATACTGGTGTAAACTGTTCTTTTTCCCAAGGGGTTTTTGGTACAACGCTCATAAGTACTATAAAGAAGTGGATTGCCCAAACTAGCAATAAGAGGTGCAAAACATCGTTTTCGGTAAACCAAACACCGTAGTTTTCGTAAAGTTTGGTTCCCATACTGCACCAATAACAAATGAAATATCCTATATTTGCAACGGCAAAATCTATCCACGCCCAAATTAAATTTTTGCTGAACTTATCTTGATATTTTATCATATGTGTAACATTTAAATAGAACATTATTATAAAGTCAATTGCAACAAATACCACAAATCCGAAGTATGAAATTAAAAATTCTATTGCAAATACTGCGCCAATTAACATATAGAATCCATATGCTATGCTATGGCAGATTGCAAATATTGTGAGGTTTTTTCTCACCTTGCCTTCGGTTGTAGCATAAGCCGTACCTACTAGCATATAGTTTGTGGCAAATGCGGTTAGTATCATATAGCTAAGTTCCCAATTGCTTGTAAATAGTACATATTCTTGACCGGCAGCCTTTAATTCATATCCAAATGCTTGATAGCTAACGCCCGCAACGGCTGCACCCAAGCCCCAAAGCACAAGGCCAATTCCCCAATACAAACCGGTTTTGTTGGCTCTTTTTGTTATTGCAATTATGATTCCCACAACTACAATTGCGAGCCCTAGTCCTTCAACCATTATTGTTGAACTTAGCTGCTGCAACACAACTTCGTTCCCAAACCAATTAAAAGTAAGATAAGGCATACTTTCTAAAAAGGCATCCGCTGTAATAATGGGGGTTAAAAGAAGAGTTTCTGTGTTTTCTAGCACGCAAGTTAGCGTAATAAATAGCGCCATTATAGCCATCATTGCTATATTTATTAGCCATTCTTTTTTGTTGTTATCTAAATTTAAAGTCATAAAGTTACTCCTTAAGTAATTGTAAACATTATATTATATAATGAGGAATTTGTCAATAGCAGATATAATCTAAATTATTAGTGATATTATAGTAGAAACAAGCAGTATTCCCAACCCAAAGCGCAATTTGTATGTGGTTTTTGCGCAATTAACGTCCGATAGGAGGCAAACTGTAGGTAAATATACAAAAGTCAGCGCGCCCATAGACTGAAAAGACAGCGAAGCGCCCGGTAAACTTGCAATAATTGTTGATAAATTTACAATAAGCTGAGCAAAATATCTTGCAAAAATCATAAGCGGGGTTAGCACGGGCGCTATGAGAACTAATGCAATTAGCACCCACATAATTGTAAACACCAGCGAAACAATGGGCACAATTACAAGGTTTGCCAAAATAAAGTAAGTTCCAAAGTAGCCAAAGTAATGTATTATTAACGGGAACACCAATATATTTGCAGAAAGCGACAGCGATATTGATGACAGTATTGTGTAGATAAATCGGCTTCCTTTACCGTTGAAACGCGCAAACCACCTATTAAATGTGTTAAAGAAAAGGCTGATGCCAAGTATCGCAACAAAGCTAAGCTGAAAACTGACATTAAAAAGCGTTATGGGTGACACAATTAGCATAACAATTGCTGTTAGCGCAATGGAGTTTAACATATCATATCTCATACCCACAATGGTTGAAACAGACAGTATAAAATACATAATCATCGCGCGGATTAAGCTCACGGGGAAGTCAGTTATCACGCCATAAAAATACAATAATAGCATCATTATTATAAGGCTCACAACGTTATGCAATTTAAATTTTTTAAGGAAGACAAATGCCATTGCAATTACAAAACTTACGTGCAATCCAGATACGCACATTATGTGGGATACACCAGCAGTACTAAATGCGGACTCTAATGTGTCAGATAGATAAGTGCGGTCACCAAATAATATTGAAATGCCTAATGCACCACTATCGGTACCCATATACATAATTATAGTATCCTTAATTGAAGATAGGGTACTTTCTAGCTTGGTTGGATTAGGTACGGTTGCAGATACAAAAGTGCTTGTATAAATGGTGTATCTTATGCCGTCTTGATAGTCAAGCGCGTCGTAACCCGAGAGTGGTTCTGGCGTAAAATGCAAGGCATAGCCACTAATTGTAACGGTTGAATAAAGCTCAACTGCTGTATCAATATAAATCAATCCAGACTTGTTTAGTGCGGTGTCGTCAACTGTTATGTCGTCAACAAAATATGCATATGTATAATCGGAGTCGTTGTATTCTTCAATGCTAATAACTTTGCAAGAAATGGTGGCGTCGTAGTAATCGGGCTTGCTATCTGTAACTGACATAAAAATGCTCATTGCGCTGAGCCCAACAATAAATCCCGCAAACAAAATAGTTAGGGATGTTCGCTTTTTTGCAACACAAAATGCAATTATAAACGAGAAAGCAACCACAATTCCCAAAATCCAAAAAGGCGCGTCCCAAATATATGCACCCAAAAACAGCCCCAACATCAACGCTGTTGCAATAATTACTAATGGCCTAAAGTTAAGTGCAAAATATTTATTCATAACCCTCCACTATATTAACTATATCATTATATATAGTGGGTGTCAATAAGCGTGTTAACTTTTGTTGGATTCAGGTGGATTATTAGCTAATTTTGCGATTTCTTTTTTGACAACTAGTGTTTCTGCTATGCCTACAATCATAAATATTCCGCTAAGCACAAATAGAATTATTGTAAATGGATCAATAGGTTCGTTTTCGTGTAATTTAATAAACGCAAAAGCTACAGAGAGGCAGCCTACAGATGTTCTAAAGTAGGATAAAAAAGTGCGTTTGTTGGCGAGTGTTGTGCGTTTTGCTGACAATATAAGTTTATTATTTTCATTATTCATACTGATATTATAACCACAACAAATTAAACGATACAAAGATAACAAATAATAAGTAAAAGTACTTGAAAAGAAGCATTGCAAGTGGTATAATTATTAACATAAAAACTTACTGGAGCAGAAGATGTACGATATTTTAGTTATAGGTGGTGGTGTAGTTGGAGCGATGCTAATTAAAGAGCTAGCAAAATACGATTGCAAGACCATTTTATTGGAAAAAGAAGATGATGTTTCAATGGGCGCAAGCAGAGCCAATAGCGGAATAATACACGCGGGCTACGACTGTACTCCTGGCACAAACAAAGCGCGATTTAATGTGGCGGGCTGCAGTATGATGTATCCTATAGCAGAAGAATTAGGCGTTCCGCATATAAAAACGGGGTCTTTAGTTGTAACAGAAAACAACTTGAGCAGTTTAACCGAGCTCTATGAAAAGGGCAAGGCAAACGGAGTTGATTGTGAGATAATCGAGCGTGACAGAATTCTAGCCATTGAACCAAATGTAAATGACAACATAAATTACGCGTTGTATGCAAAAGAAGCGGGCGTAATTAGTCCATACAAGCTAACAATTGCCGCTACAGATTTTGCTATAATAAATGGCGTTGAAGTAAAAACAAGTTCACCAGTAACAGATATTAAAAATAAAGGTGACCACTATGAGGTAATAACAGCGAACAAAACATATTGTGCAAAAGTGGTTATCAATTCTGCGGGGGCATATGCAAGTGATATAAACGCTATGCTTGGCGAGTTCGCACCAGAAACCGAGCACAGAAGGGGTGAATATTATATTCTTGACAAAAAAGAACGTGCTAATATAAACACAGTATTGTTCCCATTGCCAGATGAAAATGGTAAGGGAATATTGGTGTCACCCACAGCAGACGGCAACGTAATTTATGGGCCAACCTCAACACTTAGCGGCCGTGAAGAGTTGGTTGCAACGCGTGAGGGATTAATGCAAATTGACAGTCAAGTTGCAAAAACGTACAAGTGCCCAAACCTTCGCAACGTAATAAGGCTTTACAGCGGAATGCGCAGTGTAGTTGGACACGATTTTGTAATTGAAGAAGGCAGCAACAATAGCGGATACATATATTTATTAGGCATATGTTCACCGGCGCTCACGGCAAGCCCCGCAATTGCAAAGTATGTAGTTGAATCAATGGTGGCAAAATATGTAAGTTTGAACGGTAAAACTGTTGTTCCATACAAAAAACCCGCAAAAATAACCGCAATGACAAATGAGTCACTTAATGCAAAAATAGCAGAAGACAGCAGTTTCGGCAAGATAATTTGCAGATGTGAAACGGTGTCGGAGGGTGAAATTGTGGCAGCAATAAACAGTCCATTAGGGGCACACACTGTTGACGCGGTTAAGCGTAGGGTGCGCGCGGGTATGGGCAGATGCCAAGGCGGATTCTGTATGCCAAACATAATAAGGATAATAGCAAAAGAGTTAAATATTCCGGTAACCGAAGTTAAAAAAGGTGGCGAAGGAAGCGAGATTGCAATAGCTAAACTTAGCGAGGTGAATTATGAAGAAATTTTATGATGTAGTTATTGTAGGCGGCGGACCAGCTGGTTTAGCGGCGGGTATAAGTGCCACAAAAGAGGGCGCAAGCGTATTAATAATTGAGCGTAACAACAAGTTGGGCGGCATATTAAATCAATGTATCCATAACGGATTTGGGCTTCATTACTTTAAAGAAGAGTTAACTGGACCCGAATATGCGGGAAGGTTTGTGCAAATTGTGCGCGAAATGGGCATCGACTATATGTTAGAAACAATGGTTGTGTCTCTATCTGCAAATAAAGAAATAACCGCAATATCACCAGAGCACGGTATTTTCACAATAAGCGCGAAATCAGTAGTGCTAGCAATGGGATGCAGAGAGCGTACAGCGGGAGCAATAAAAATGCTAGGTTCGAGGCCGGCGGGAATATACACCGCGGGTTCAGCGCAAAGAATTTTGAATATTGACGGCTACAACGTTGGCAAAAAGGTTGTAATATTAGGGAGCGGAGATATCGGCTTGATAATGGCGCGTCGTATGACATATGAGGGTGCTGAAGTTAAAGAGGTGTTAGAACTAATGCCATATTCATCTGGACTAAAAAGAAACATAGTGCAGTGCCTAGATGACTATAATATTCCACTATCATTTTCTACAACAATAACAAAGGTTGTGGGCAAAACACGATTAGAAGGTGTATATGTTGCACCAGTTGACAGCAAGATGCAGCCAATACTCACTGAAGAGCGATTTATTGAGTGCGACACATTGCTACTTTCGGTTGGATTATTGCCAGAAACCGATTTAGTTAGTGATATCGGGTTAGATTTTGACAGAATAACAACGGGTGGCAGAGTAAATGAGTATCGCGAAAGCAATTTAGAAGGATTCTTTATGTGTGGAAACGTGCTTCACGTGCATGACTTAGTTGATAACGTTAGTGAAGAAGGCGCAATTGCGGGCAGCAGTGCAGCAAAATATGCACTTGGCACACTTGTAAGAAGCGGCAAAGAAATAGCAGTTAAAGCAACTTGCGGTGTTAGATATGCATTGCCTCAAATAATATGTGGCGGCGGAAAAGTAAAGGTTTATTTTAGGGTTGATAAGGTGTACAAAAACGCCACAATCACCGTTAAATGTGGTGATACACTGATTGTAAAGAAGAAAAAAGCAATTTTAGCACCAGGAGAAATGGAGTCAATTGCAATAGATACAACAGTGCTAACTGGCGATGTAACGCTAGCTTTGGAGGTGTAAAATGGTAAAATTAACTTGTATATCTTGTCCAATTGGGTGTGAAATTACAGCAGTAGAAACTCCAGACGGCTGGTCAGTATCGGGCAACACTTGCAAAAGGGGAGAGGTTTACGCAAAGCAAGAGTTAACCGCACCAAAGCGCACAATAACATCCCTTGCAGTTCTTGCAAATGGTGAAGTGTTATCTTGCAAGACTTCAGCACCAGTTGATAAAGCGGATATTTTTGCCATATTAAAGCGCATCAAATCCGAGCGTTTTGCGGGTGAATATAACATTGGCGATGTGTTAATTTCGGGTATTGCAGAGGGCGTTGATATTGTAGCAACACAAACAAATATATAATTTACAAAACTGGTGTTCACGATTGCATTGTGAGCACTTTTTTTTTAACAAAAATATTACAAATTTTGGAAACTATATTGTTATTGTGTAAATAGTGTGATATAATTATAAGTACTATGGAGTGGAGGTCAAAATGAATAAACTACTAAATTTAACAAAAGGGTTTTGTAAAGATTTCATAAATCATTGGAAGGTTCCAGCAGATGGCAACGAGGTTTCCAACCAAGAAATGATGAGCTTTGCTGGTGGCGGTGTAGGTGTAAAAACCGTACTTAACGTTATCGGCACACAAATTCAAATGGTAGCAACAACACTGTTGTTTTCATCTATATACGGCTTAAGCCCCACTTATATTTTATATTTATTTATATTTTCAAGCATTATAGGAATATTAAAAACACCTTTTACAAGTTGGTTGATTGACAACACAAATACAAAAATGGGCAAGTTCAGACCATATTTGTTTTGGGCAGGTATCCCTTGTATTATAGGTGTTATAGGCGTAACTTGGTTAGTTCCGGTAAACGGCACGGCACTGCAACAAGTTATAGTTATTGCAATTTTTTACAGCATAGCTTGCGTGGGTCAGCAATTATATGAAACAGCTTATATCGGATTAAGTCAAGTTATCACTCCAAATACGGGTGAAAGAAGCAAAATTTTGACAGTTTCAGAAGTTCTTGCAAACTTAGGCCCTTCACTTGTTGCAATTATATTGCCAGCACTAGCAACCCTAATTTGGGGAGCAAATGCGCTTGCAGTTAGCTTAACACCTTATCGCGTTTTATTGCCAGTATTTGCACTTGCAGGTTGGGGATTAGGGCTTGTTGTTATGTTTAACACAAAAGAACGTACTATTGTTGTAAAACAAGCTGTAAATAAAGTAAAGTTCTCCGAAGGCGTTAAAATAATAAGCAAAAACCGCAATTTTATTCTACTTTGTATCGCGCGTTTCTTTAACCTAGTGCGCTCAATTATTGGTTTGTTATTGCCTTGGATTTGCGCTTATCAGTTGCAAGAAACAGCTTATCAAGGGCTATTTTCAACTATAGTATCATTTGGATTTACACCAGGTATGTTAATTGCTCCACTTATCATTAAAAAGTTAGGTGTTAAAAAGGGTCAAGCATTGTTCTATGGAATCAATGTAATAACCGCTTTTGCAATGTTGTTAACATTCCAATATAGTTTGATATTCTTTGTATTGTTCTTATTCTTATACAACTTTGGTTCTGGACCAATTTATATTCTTCAAACACAAGCAACAGCAGAAGTTTATGACGAATTACAATTGCAGTCTGGCAAGAGGGTTGAGGGATTTGCACAGAACGTGTTGCAAATGTGTCAATTAATTGGTATGGTTGGCATTCAACTTGCACTTACATTTATCTACAACGCATACGGCTTAATGGGCGAAGACGGCAGCACCGATTACGACTTATTATATGATGCAACAATCCGCGAACCAATCATAAAATGGACAATTATTATTGCAATAATAGGTGGAATAGTTTCAGCGCTTGCAACACTATTTTTAAATATGAGCAAAAAGCAACACGATGAGATAATAGATAAGCTTAAAACTATAAGAGAAGAGTCGGAGCTGGAAGACCTAGCCCAACCCGAAGCTATAGAGCCAGAAACAACAGATATCGCATAATAAAAATCAGCTGTAAAGAAAATATTTTTTACAGCTTTTTTTATAAAAGTTTTCAATAAATGGTTGACTTATTTTTTTTATGTGATATAATCTAAATAAGAACTATTACTATTAAGGAGTCATATGCGAAATACATTACAAAGTCAAGCAGTGTTAAAAGTGGTGCATTCAAGTTGTGACCATCCAACGGCAGAAACAATTTTTATGCGTGCAAAAGCCGATGTTCCAAACATAAGTTTAGGCACAGTTTATAGGTTGTTGGGGCAGTTATCTAGTGCGAGCAAAATAAAGCATATACAAATTGCGGGTGGCGCAGATAGATATGACAGAACGTTATCTATGCACGCGCATATGAGTTGCAAACATTGTGGAACCATAGTTGATATTGGTGACAAGATATTTGCGGGAGTGCTAGCGGCAATTGAACAAGGCAAGCATATTAAAATTGACAGTGCAGAAGTATTGTTTAGCGGCGTATGCGAGCAATGTTTAAAAGAAGAGGAGATGTAAAATGAGTTTATTATTTAAAATTAGTTATGGATTATATGTATTATCCGCAAGTGATAAAGGTAAACAAAATGGGTGTATGATTAACACAGTTTTGCAACAAACAAGTTCGCCAGAAAAGGTTAGCATAACTGTTAACAAGGCAAATTTAACGCACGACTACATTATGTCAAGCAGCAAAGCGTGTGTGTCAATTTTAAGTCAAACTGTTGCATTTGATACAATTAAACACTTTGGATTTCAATCGGGTAAAAATGTAGATAAGTTTGCTGGGTTTTATGCAAAAAGTTTGCCAAGTGGCATTTTAGCACCTATAAAAGGCGTTATTGGTTACCTAGACTTAGATGTTATTGATGCAATTGATATGGGTACACATACACAGTTTGTGTGCACAATATCCGCACAAGTAGAGGGTGAGGGTGGTATTCCACTTACATATGCCTACTATCATAGCAACGTAAAAGTAGCCCCAAAACCAGTGGTTGAGGGCGAAGCGTGGGTTTGCGAAATTTGTGGTTATGTACACAAAGGCGCACTTCCTAAAGACATAGTTTGCCCAATTTGTAAGCACGGCGCAAGCGATTTTAAAAAGCAACTAAACGGTTCAACCGAAGTTAAAAAAATTATAAACGAAGGAGTATCAACAATGAAAAAATTTGTATGTTCAGTATGTGGTTATGTACACGAAGGCGATAGCGCACCAGCTTTCTGCCCAACCTGCAAGGTTCCAAGCGAAAAATTTAAAGAGCAATCTGGTGAATTGAGCTGGGCTGCAGAACACGTTATCGGAGTAGCACAAGGTGTTAGCGCTGATATCATCGCAGATCTAAAAGCAAACTTTGAAGGCGAATGCACAGAAGTAGGTATGTACCTAGCAATGGCTCGTGTAGCACACAGAGAGGGTTATCCAGAAGTAGGTATGTACTACGAAAAAGCTGCTTTTGAAGAAGCAGAGCACGCTGCTAAATTTGCAGAATTATTAGGCGAAGTAGTTACAGATTCAACTAAAAAGAACCTAGAGCTACGTGTAGCTGCAGAAAATGGCGCAACCGCTGGTAAATTTGACCTAGCAAAACGCGCAAAAGCTGCTAACCTAGATGCAATCCACGACACCGTTCACGAAATGGCACGTGATGAAGCGAGACATGGGAAGGCGTTCTTAGGCCTTTTAACCCGCTACTTCAAGTAAAAACACGTATTTTACGCACCTAACTTCAAAAACCCCCGCCCGCCCAGCACTCATTTACGCCTAGTAATATTCGTGCCGGTCGGGTGGGGGTTTTATTGTTATGTACGCAAACTACGCGTTTTTACGGTAAAAAGCCGTATTTCACGCACACAACATCACGAGCGCCCAATTTTAAAAATTCAGGTATTACTTATACATTAGGATTTTTTAAATTGGGCGTTCGCTTCGTTGTGCACGCAAACTACGGCTTTTTACACGACTTGTATTGCAGTTTATTAGTGAGAATAAGTGCAAGTTTTTGATTGATGTAAAATCCTATTCCAATTTTTTGCACAAATTGCAATTTTTTGGAATGAGTGTTTTGTGTGCATCCAATTTGCCCGCTCGCGAGTTCGTTGGTGGGTTTGTTTGTTATATACGCAATCTCTGGCTTTTTACACGACTTCTATTGCAGTTTATTAGTTAGAATAAGTGCAAGTTTTTGATTGATGTAAAATCCTATTCCAAATTTTTGCACAAATTGCAATTTTTTGGAATGGGTGTTTTGTGTGCATCCAATTTGCCCGTTCGCGTCGTTGGTGGGTGTAATCGTCGAACAAATGGTGAAATGCACCCTACGATTGTATGATTTAAATTCCCCAACTTGGCGGTTTTTAATTCCTCTATTTGGCAGGTTTGGGCAAGGTGTTGATTTATTTTTAATTTTTAATGTTACTGAATTCCGTTAGATCAAACTGGTCGATTTACACTAGGTTTAAATTTAATTTAGTGACTTTCCGCGAAACTTATTCTGCAAGTGGTGCTTGCAAAATTTTATCGGCTGATTGCAAATGTTATTTTATTGTAGAAAAATTTTTTCTTTACATTATTTACAAAATAGTATATACTATAGAAAATGTTAAGGAGTTAAGTGCGATGAAAAAGAATGAAAAGGTGGATATTATAAGAAGTTCAACGGCCGAATACTTGACTTTTATTGCAAGCACCGGAGCCGATGCTAGTAATATAGAAATGCGATATGAAGATGAAAACATTTGGCTTACCCAAAAGATGCTGGCAACGTTATATGATGTAGATGTTAGAACGATAAATGAGCATATAAAAAATATTTTTAAAGATGGTGAGCTTGACGAGATATCAACTATCCGGAATTTCCGGATAGTTCAAAAAGAGGGAAATAGAGAAGTTTTTAGAGAAGTGATGCACTATAATCTGCAAATGATAATTGCAGTAGGGTTTAAAGTTAATAGCGATAGAGCGGTGCAGTTTAGAAAATGGGTTAATAAGATTGCAAAAGATTACACTATAAAAGGCTGGGCAATGGATACTGCAAGGCTTAAAAGTGGTGGCTCGATACTTACTGAAGAATATTTTGATAAGTTATTGCAAGAAATTAGAGAAATCAGGTTATCGGAGCGAAAATTTTATCAAAAGATTACAGACATTTATGCCACAGCATTAGATTATGATATCACAGCTAGCGCAACAAAAAAGTTTTTTTCAAATGTTCAAAACAAACTACATTGGGCTATACATAGGCATACTGCATCTGAGCTTATTATGGCTAGGGCAAACGCAGAAAAGCCACATATGGGTTTAACATCATGGGAGAAGGCACCGCACGGAAAAATCCAGAAGTTTGATGTTGAAATTGCAAAAAACTACCTTTTGCAAGAGGAACTTTATTCGTTAGAAAAGATAGTTACAATGTATCTTGACTACGCCGAATATCAAGCAAGCAGGCATATGCCAATGACCATGGAAGATTGGGCAATACGATTAAATAAATTTTTAGAGTTTAACGAACACGAAATATTGCACAATGCGGGCAAGGTTAGTGCAGAAGTCGCAAAAGCCTTTGCTCATAGTGAGTTTGAAAAGTACAGAATAGTGCAAGATAAGCTATTTAAAAGTGACTTTGATAGCTTTTTAGAGCTAGAAGAGTCAGCTAAACCAATATAAAATATTTAGCTATTTTTGTGAGAAAACATCAAAAAAAGTTGACATTTGACACGATGTGTGGTAAACTATTACTGTGGAAGAGTCGGGCGCGAAACCGTCACCCGTGCGGGTGGTTTGGGTGGAGCTATAGGCTCTTTTTGTTGCGTTAAACTGGTCGATTTACACTAGGTTGAAATTTAATTTAGTGACTTTCCGCGAAATTAATTTTGCAAGTGGTGCTTGCAGAGCGCAACTATTAAGAAATTCTTAATAGTTCAAAAAGGGGACTACCACCCTACGATTGTATGATTTATCAGTTGCACAAACAACGGCAGAAGGATAAACAAATTAATCTTTTAAGCAACATATTGGCACAACATATACGCCATCTTCGCGCCTTTTGTAGGCATAGTGAGATGTTCCAGTTAGAACCATTAAGAATGCAGGCTTTTTCATTTTTTTGTCATCTATTTTGTCTGCAAGAGTAACTAGATTTTTAGCACCTTCATTAATTAAGTGTTCACCGCCTAGCTTTATTTCAATAAGCCCATAAGTGCCGTTTCTTAAATGAACTACAGCATCGCACTCTAATCCGCTTTTATCTCTGTAGTGATACACTTTGCCTTTCAATTTATCTGCATATACTCTTAAATCGCGAACACACATTGTTTCAAACATAAAGCCAAATGTTTTTAAATCTGAAATTAAATCGTTTGGTCCTAATCCTAATGAGGCTGTTGCTATTGATGAATCTATAAAATATCTTGTATCAGTGGTGCGTATTGCTGTTTTAGAACGCAAATTTGGATTCCAAGCCGGCATATCCTCAATAACAAAAATCTTTTTTAACGCTTCTATATAGCTAGAAAATGTTTTTTTATCAATTGTGCCTCCATCGTTTGTTTGCATATTATTACGCATATTTTCAAAACTGATTTGCGTTCCCTGATTCCTTGCATATTCTCGCATTAACCTTTTAGTGCGTTCCTCTTGTCTGATTGTTTCATCTACCCTAGATATATCTGCATTTACTATCGCATCAAAATAATCAAATGCTTGCTCTAAAGCCACGCTTTTTTTCATATCTATTGCCTTAGGCCAGCCTCCTCTACATATCATAAACGCTAGCTTTTGGATTTGTACTTCGCTTGTGCCTGCTATTGCAATTGGTGCATTAAATAATGTTTGTAAACTAACTTCTCCACTTGATTCGTTGGATTCGTATAAACTCATTGTTCGCATCAAAATCCACGCAAATCTTCCTGTGCCAGTATGCTGAATACTTGTTTTTTCTGCTGGCACGGCTGAACCAGTTAATATAAATTGACCCATATGCTCTCTGTGATCAACTTCAAACCTCACCGCATCCCATAGTTTGGGCGCTATTTGCCACTCATCTATTAGCCTTGGTGCTTTGCCATTTAATATGATACTTGGATTTATTTCAGCTAACACCTTATTTTCTGATACCGCCATAGGATCCGCCATATACAAAACACTATTTGCAAGTTGTTCGGCAGTTGTGGTTTTCCCACACCACTTAGGACCCTCAATCAAAATAGCCCCTTTGCCTTCTAATTTATCTTGCAATATTTCATCACATATCCTAGCCCTATACTTTGCCATAATTCACCTCAAAATGTATTAGTTTTGCCCATTATAACGCGTTTTTTATGCGTTGTCAAGCGAATTCCCCAACTTGGCGGTTTTTAATTCCCCCATTTGGCGGTTTTTAATTCCCCAACTTGGCGGTTTTAAATTCCCCAACTTGGCGAACCCGCGGACCACCCGACGGGTGGAAGTAATAAGTAATAGTGAATAGTGAAGAAGTTGAGGATAAAATTATATATAAGCGTCGTTGTTGTTTAAACGCATAATCTATACAATTGTAGGGTGCGTTAGTCCTCTGACGCCCGCATCCGCATAAAACAAATGTGTCACGAAAAAAGTATATTTCAACGCAGATGAACATTAAATCGTAGGGTGCGTTAGTCCTCTGACGCCCGCATCCGCATA
>JAWXUT010000125.1:0-4548 GCA_044426075.1 Bacillota bacterium | reverse complement strand
TGCTTGGGTGGGGCGTGTTATCCCGTTGGTCACATAGAGAGCGAAAACTTGCAAAAGGATATGGCCGCGCTAAAAATTAAAATTGATAGCGGTGTTAGTTATCTTACAACACAGCTGTTTTTTGACAATAACGAAGTCTACGATTTTATCGAGAGGGCAAACAAGGCACAATTGAATGTTCCAATTACTTGTGGAATAATGCCGCTCACAAACAGTAGGCAAATTGAACGTATGGTTAAGATGTCGGGTGCAATGCTTCCTAGCAAATTGAGCAAATTAATTGCAAAATATGGCGATAACGATGCCGCATTAAGAGAATCGGGGCTACTTTATGCCACAGAACAGATAGTGGATTTGCTTGCAAACAACGTTGACGGCATACATTTATACACTATGAATAATGTATATGTTGCTAGTAAAATTTCAGAAAATATAAAGGAATTAATATAGTGGAAGCGCAAATTAATCGCAAAAACGTGCTAGATTATTTGAAAATCACACAAGCAGACGATGCCACAATGCTCACGATAGATAAGCTTGAAAAAGAATTGCTTGCCTTGTGTTCCATTAAAAAAAGCGTTAAAATTTGCGACACTAAAATTGTAGACGGATATTATGCGCTAGAGGGTACAGATATCACGCTAGATAGCAATGATATCAACGCACTTTTTACAAAAACAGACAAAATTGCTATGTTTGCGCTAAGTTTAGGCATAGAGGTGGATAAAAAAATCCTATATTACTCCAAAACATCTATCACTCAAATGATAATTTTAGATGCACTAGCAAGCTGTTATATTGAAGAACTTTGCGAAGAGTTAAATGAAAATATCAACACTACAATGCAAAACAAACACCATACAGTGAGGTTTTCTGCGGGATACGGAGATCTTAACATAAACAAACAAAAACAAATAGTAGATACTTTAGGTGGATACAAAAAATTGGGTATAACAGTTGGCGCAAGTTCTATGATGCTACCGCAAAAAAGCATAACTGCGTTTGTGGGATATAGCGATTTTCCGCAAAAAAGTGACTATAAATGTGCGCAATGTGCATTGCAAAAATGCGACCCAATTTGTGCCAAAAGGAAGAAAAATGCTTAAAAATATGCTGAACAAAAAAGTGATAATTCTAGACGGTGCAATTGGCACTTTGTTGCAAGAAGTGGGGCTAAAAGCGGGGGAGAAACCCGAAGTTTGGAATGTAACAAATCCAGATATAATTGAAGATATACATTATAACTATCTGATGAGCGGCGCGGACATAATTTATACAAATACCTTTGGCGCAAATCCTCTAAAAATAACAAATTTAGACTATAAAGAGTTGATAATTGCGGGTGTGAATATTGCAAAAAAGGCAGTAAAAAGAGCAAATAAAGGGTTAATTGCACTTGATATCGGCTCACTTGGCGAATTTTTTGAGCCACTAGGTTCACTTACATTTGATAGGGCTTATGATATTTTTTCACATATTATAAATCTAGTAAAAGATGATATAGATTTAGTTGTGTTTGAAACAATAAGCGACCTTTATGAATTAAAAGCCGGTATTTTGGCTGTAAAAGAAAACAGCAATCTACCCATATTTACAACGATGTCATTTTATGAAAATGGCAGAACATTTTGTGGCACTCCAGTAGAAGCTATGGTTACGCTTGCGGAAAGCCTAGGTGTTGATGCACTGGGATTAAATTGTTCACTTGCGCCTTTGGAACTTGCACCTATTGTGGACAGACTGTTAAAAGTAAGTTCTACGCCAATTATATTAAAGCCAAATGCGGGTATTCCAATTTTAGATAATGGAAAAACTGTATTCAACTCAACCGCCAAAGAATTTAGCGATGTTATGGCTAAATATGTTGCGCAAGGCATTGGTATTGTGGGTGGATGCTGTGGCACTGACCCCGAATATATTGCGCAGCTTAAACAGAAAACGCAAGAAAATGCAATAGAAATCACTGCTAAAAATATCCCTTGTTTGTGTTCTGGTACAAAATATTTAGAGCTTAACAAGCCTATAATTGTAGGCGAAAGAATCAATCCTACTGGCAAAAAACTTATGAGAGAGGCTATACTCAACAACGATTTTAGCTACATAGAATCACAAGCTGTTGAACAAGTTGAAGCTGCAGCTAGCGTGCTTGATATCAATATGGGTGTGCCTAATATAGATGAACCACTTATGATGGGAAAGGCAGTTAAATGCGTGCAAAGTATAGTAGATGCGCCGCTTCAAATTGACTCCTCTGACCCTGTTGCAATAGAAAAGGGGTTGCGTTACACAAACGGAAAAGCCATTGTAAATTCAGTAAACGGCGACAGTGAAAACATGCAAAAAATTCTGCCTCTTGTAAAAAAATATGGCGCAATGGTTATAGGGCTTACTATTGACGAAAATGGTGTGCCAAAAACTTTTGAAGATCGCATTGCAATTGCAAAAAGGATAATTGATGCTTGTAATACATATGGCATAAAAAAACACAATATCATTATAGATTGTCTAACACTAACCGTTGGCGCAGAACAAGCTCAAGCTAATTTAACCCTAAAAGCAGTTAAGTACATAAAAGATGAACTTGGTGTAAAAACTACGCTTGGGGTCTCAAATATATCGTTTGGGTTACCCAATAGGCTACTTATCAATCAAACATTTATGTCTTTAGCATTAGGTTGTGGGTTAGATATGGCTATAATTAATCCAAATATTGCAGAGATGAAAAACAGCTTTTTGGCGTTTAATCTTATTAAAGGGTATGACGAAAAGGGGGCTGAATATATAGAATCAATGTCAACAGTCGATGCAGTGCAAAACAATGCGCAAACAGAAAAATCGCTATATGACTGCATTATTTTATCCCTTGAAGCCGAAGGAATTGCCAAAGTAAAAGAGCTTCTTAACACAGAAAAAGGATTAAGCATAATTGAAAATACTGTAATTCCAGCGCTAAACAAAGTTGGTGAGGGTTATGAAAAGGGCACTATATTTTTGCCTCAATTAATTTCTTCATCTGAAGTTGCAAAAAAAGTTTGTGATGAAATAAAAAAGAGTCTGCACAACGACACTATCGCTAAAAAATTCAAAATTTTGCTTGCAACAGTAGAGGGTGATGTGCACGATATTGGCAAGAACATTGTAAAAACCGTGTTGCAAAACTACGGATATGAAATAATTGATTTGGGCAGAGATGTAAAAGTTGCAGAAGTTGTTCAAAAAGTTAAACAACATAATCCCAAAGTTTTAGGGCTTTCTGCTCTTATGACAACAACTGTAAAAAATATGGCAACTACTATAAAAGAAGTCAAAAAAATCAACCAGAATATAATTATCTGTGTAGGTGGTGCAGTGTTAAGCGACGATGTTGCCAAAGAAATAAACGCCGACTATTACACAAACTCCCCCCAACAACTCGCTAATTTACTTGATACGCTATAGTCAAAATCTTCCAACTCCAGTGTGCAAGCATTTATCCGATAAAACAATAAAAATGGACTCACACGAATTTAGGTTCGTATAAGTCCAATGTGGCGGAGAGAGAGGGATTCGAACCCCCGGAACTTGCGTCCTTACGATTTCGAATCGCACGCATTCGACCAGACTCTGCCATCTCTCCATTGGTTTTGTTTTATTCTGTAACAATTATATACCTTTTGGTGGGGTTTGTAAACTAATTTTCACATAATTTTCACGCTATTATCAAAGTTATTTTGTGCTTAGGGGCATTTTATGTTGTGTTGATTGATATTTTTAAATTGTAAACTCTGCGATAAAAAAATAGTGACAAATTTCGACACCTACTTGTTTAAATTGGTAAATTTTGGTATAATTTATATATTAATTGATTTAAGGTGGAATTATGTTAATATTTAAAGATATATCTAAATATATAGGTCTGTTTGTTTCAAGTTGTGTTGTGTTTGTTGCCGTATTTTTATGTGCTTCATTTATGCTACCTAATATTAGTGCAAATGCCACCACTGAGTATGAGTCTGGATATATTTATATTTACGATGTTGCGGATTCCGTGACTGTTTTTTATAGCGATGAGACAACTGAGATAGTAGAGCTTGTAGAAAATTCATATGTTAAAATTAGTTTAGAAGATGTTGATCAGATTTATATCGACAAAAGTCTCACAGATGATATTTATGTATCATATGACGGCGGAGAAAATTATGTTTCTATGAGTTCGGTTACTGAAACGGGATGTTTGAACACTGCAGCTATAAACATATTGATAGTAGCAAACAAAAGTGATGCTGAAAGTACGGGCAATGAATCAACTGACAATGAACCAGCAGATGAAAATGACGGCTCAAGTAGCGGCAGCGGAGTTACTTCAACGGATGATGTTGGTGATAATGAAGTAGATAAAATTACTATTACTTATAACATTGACGGCGAATTGTCAACCGAAGATATAGAATATGGCGATGCTGTTAGTATGGATAATCCAACAAAAGAGGGTTATGAATTTTTAGGTTGGAGCACGGAAACAAGTGTGTATAAAGGGAGTGCTATCTTTTTGGAAGATGTGGTCTGGAC
>JAWXUT010000124.1:0-4592 GCA_044426075.1 Bacillota bacterium | reverse complement strand
ACCGATACGCCACCAATTGCGCCTTTTTCTGCAATGATAGCTGTTGCACCCGTGCCGTTTTCTGTATCTGTATAATGCCCGATTTTAAACGAATTTAACATTTTTCACTCCCAAAAGTTATTATATTTATTTTAACATAAAAAAAGAATTTTATCAACAACAATTATAAAAAAGGGGCTACAAAGAATTTTATCTTTATAACCCCAAATTGTAGCGATATAGTGTATTAGATTCCTAAAGTTTTTCTGAAACCTTTTGATTGCAAAACAAATCCGCCCGCAACAATTGCAATTGCAATATCCGCATAAACAAATAGGTTGTACAAGAAGCCCCAAGCTACTGCGCTAAAAGTTTCTGGTGCATACATTGAGAAAGCAAATATTCCGCTGAATACGTGTGCGATGTATCTTAATGTTGCAGCAACAAGTGCGCCTGAAATAAATGACACAAGTACGTTGCCTTTAAATAGTTCAACTTCTTTAAACAAACCAGTTACACCAATCATTGCAAAAGCAACTGGATAGTCTAGCAAAAATTGTGCTGGGTGGATAATCCAAGGATCTTGTATTGCTTGAAGAATACCATAAATTGCACCCATCATAACGCCCTTTCTTGTGCCGAACATATATGAATAAATCATAAGAGGTAGAAGGGAAGCGCAAGTAACTGAACCGCCTTGTGGAAGAGCAAAAAGTTTAACATAGCTTAGCGCAAATGACAACGCAATTGCAACTGCACCATATGATAAAGACTTTGTGCGATTAGCGGGGGTGTTGCTGTTTGTGTTTTGCTCACTTGGTTTTTTGCCACACAAAATAAGTATAGCAGCAAGTGCAAGTATAAGCACCAAAGCGCCAATATAGAGCCCTAATTGACTAACATTGGTATACCAATCTGCAATTTCTGGATAATAAACGCCCATAAATACTATAACTGCAATTGTTGGTACTGCAGCAATTGCAAGAGCAATTACATTGTATTGTTGCATAATAGCTGGTTTGATTCTGCCAATTGAATAACCTACAATAAGTAGTAATCCAATAATAACAAGTAGTGCTAATAGTGGGTAAAAAAGTTTGCCATAAATCTCATCACTCTCAATCATATCGGTGATTGTAAGGGTGATAAAAATAGCGGCAAGTGTGATGGCGTGACCAATTAAGTAAGCCTTTGCTTGATCTACATACTTTGGCAATGCATCTTTGTTGTACTTATTGATAAGTAAACCGATTGTGCCCATTAGCGCAACAACAACTATTGATAAATAGAATGCGATAACGCTGACCTTATCCAACATATCTAATGTTAGAAAAGAAGTGGTGAAAATACTTTCCATGTGTTTCTCCTCCAGCTAAAGAACAACTAAATTAGAATAAAAAAAGCCCAACATAATGATTATCTTGGACAAGCGAATAAGTGCTTTCTTTCGTGAGTTCTAACTCAATCAAGTTCAAAGGGTGTAATCTCAGGCATCTCTGCCACCCCTAGCTATTTAGTTATTTGATGACTGAATGATAACATCTGCAATCTATGTGTGTCAAGCATAAATTGCAAATAAGTTAAATAAATTTTTGTAATTAGAATTTTGGGTCTGGATTATATTCGTCATAATCTGGCAAGATATCTGCGGACTCTGCCTCAATTTCTGCCTTCTTTTTACAGTTTTCGCCACAATTGCAGCCTTCTTTCTTGTTTATTTCAGCAAGAGGGAAGTCTTTGAATTCGTAACTGCCATCTTTATCTGTAATTTTCACACGGACTTGTTGCTTTAATAGGTCATGACCCACAACAACGCCGTCACCCTCGGGTGTTTTTGCTTGTGAATTCATTTTTGGCATCATTTTACTTACTTCTTGATAGTAAGGATATTCATATTTTAAGCAGCACATAAGCATACCACAGCAACCGCTAATTTTGTTAGGGCTTAGTGATAAACCTTGTAGTTTTGCCATTTTGATGCTAACTTTATCATAATTTGCAAGGTGTGTTATGCAACAGCAAGGTCTGCCACAAGTTGCAAGTGCGCCACGCAATTTGATGTCATCGCGCTCATAAATTTGTCTTAGTTCGATACGAACGTGGAACATTGAAGCCAAATCTTTTACAAGTTCGCGGAAGTCAATGCGGGATTCTGCTGTAAAAAATATTATAACTTTAGAGCGGTCAAAGGTGTATTCTGCATCAACAATTTTCATTTGAAGCTGTCTTTTTGCCACTTTATCAAGCGCGCCTCTAATTAGACCCTCGCGGTCACGCATATTTCTTTCGTGTTGTGCGTCATCTTTTTCAGTTGCCTTGCGGGTTACGGATTTTAATGGTTGCACAATTTCTGTGTCGGGCACATCTTTGTTGCCCATAACCACTTTGCCATATTCCAGTCCGCGTGCAGTTTCTAAAACCGCGTTGTCATTTTCTTCAAATTCTGCGCCATTTGGATCGAAATAATATACCTTTTGTCCTGTGCGGAACTTGATTCCAATTACTATTGCCATTTATATTTTGCCTCCAATATATTAAATAGGGTTTTCTCCGCAACGCTGGTTGCAGATACATATGAGAGAAGCATTTTTCTGCTCTCTGCTAGGGCGAGTATTGCCATTGATACCCCACCCGCACTATAACCATCAGCTATTATCTTTAAGTCATAGTCACGATTTATTGTGGATAATTTAGTATTGCCACCCACAACTATTGCCATAATATCGCGCAAGATAATTTCAAAAAAATCTAACGCCGTTACAATATTTTCTTTGCTAAACGCCTTGCAGTTTATATATCTATATATATCACTTGACTTTTTGCAGTTTAAAAGTATGTCAAATGCCATATCGTATATTTCGGCATATTCTTTGTTATCTACAAATTTATATGCAAGGTCAAACAGCCCGCCACTAAAAACAGAAGCTGTTTCTGCCATTTTTTGATCTACGCCCTCAGAGATAAGTTCGCTATAAACTTGCTCTGTTGAAAACACGGGCGCATATATTTTTTCTGCCCTACTTCTTATGGTTTGAAGCACGCCAAGCTCGCTGTTGCATAACATAAATATGCTTACACCTTCGGGGGGTTCTTCATAAATTTTTAGAAGTTTGTTTTGTACTTGAGGGGATAAATCTTGTGCGTTATCAATAAAATAAAGTTTTCTTGCACTCTCCCAACCGCGGATATAGGTATCCTCAATTAGGGTTTCGGCATCCTTAACTTTCATTTTATTATCAGTGTTGTAATATTTAACATCAACGTGTGTGTCGTTTAATATCTTTTGACAAGTATTACAAGTGTAGCATCCGCCTTGCTCGCAAAGGCAAGTTAGTGCTATTAGCTTAGTGTATAACATACGGGTTTTTGTGTCTTGCCCAATAAGCATATATGCGTGAGATAGCGCGCCACTTTTTATTGAATTTTTAATGGAGCGATACTCAGTACTGCGCTGTATTAGGTCGGTTAACATTACTTAATTAGTCCCCTTTGTCTTAATGCTGCTATTATGCTACTTGAAGTTGCATACTTGTTTTCTTGCGGTACAATTGATGCGTAACGCGCGCGTGTGGAAAGTTCTTTAAAGCCCAAGTACACCTTTTGGTGAAACTCGTCTGCTTCAAGTTCCATACGGTCATTTTCAACAACTCTGCCGTTTTGTTTGCGCCAACTTGTGGCGGGATTCATATCGATAAAAATGGTGCAGTTTGGTGTAACGCCTTGCAACGCAAGTCTGTTTATTTCTTCAACTGTTTGCAATCCCAAGTTTCTGCCGCTGCCTTGATAGGCTTCAGAGCTATCAACAAATCTATCACAAATTACAATTTTGCCAGCCTTTAAAGCGGGAATTATTACTTTATCCATATGATCAGCGCGCGCGGTGGCAAACAAATATGCCTCAACTAGTGGGCTGATGTCGGTATCTGTAGACAATATAATGTCGCGTATTTTTTCTGCAATTTCAGTGCCGCCTGGTTCTCTGGTGAAAACGGCTTCTTGCCCCGTGCTCAACAAATATTCTTGTAGTAGGCGAAGCTGGGTTGATTTCCCAACACCTTCGCATCCTTCAAATGTAATAAAAACTCCGTTCATTTTGACTCCTATATTAAAAGTGAATAATGCAGGAACTCCGTTGGAATATTAAATCCACTTTCATTCACCCGCAGTACGCATCTACTATTTTACCACAGCTATGCCACCATTTACAAGCCCGAAAGCCAAATTGCTAAAATTAATGAGCAAGTCAACTTTTGCTTTTGATAGTATTTCGCCAGAAACAGCAAGCGCCGTGCCCGGTGGATACAATCCAACTTCGTGATAACATATGCGTCCCACTGCGTCTTTTAAAGGAATCACACTGTAGTTATCGTTAAATAGCAGTTTTTTAACCTCGCAAGATTTGCAAGCGGGGGTGCTGTTGTAAGGCGTGAACCCGTCAGTTTGCAATCCATTTAAGCAAGCACTAAGCGCAGATAAATGCGTGTAGTTTTGTGGTGAAACTATAAACACAACTTGATTTGCGCGTTGCATTTCAGCTGAAATATGGCACTGCTCTAGCGCATCATAAACCTCGCTGCCTAGCCATTTTGAGGTGACTACAAGGCGGGTTGGGT
>JAWXUT010000123.1:0-4675 GCA_044426075.1 Bacillota bacterium | reverse complement strand
TATTTGCTCTTTGGTTTTTGCAAGTACCGGAAATTGCCTTTCAACTATGCCTAAATCAATTAAATTCTTTATATAAACACTTAGCTTAGGCTTATCAATTTGCGTCTTATTATATATATCGTTTAATACGGAGTTGCCTAGCGCAATTGCTTCAATTATAGCATTATAAACAGCAGTTTCACGCAATTCTTGCCTCAATAAAAACTCCACCTCGTTATATAAAACGGTTCCTTTAGCCAGTATTTTAGATTTAATATTGTCTTTTAGTGATAATTTATTGTCAAATTGTTTTAGATAATGAGGGATTCCCCCCAAAATTGCATACGCTAATAGCTTATCTTCATTTGAATAATTAGGGAAAAATTTAACCGCTTCTTCATAAGGCATTGGCAACATTTTATATATTCCCGTCGCCCTACCATAAAGTGGATTTTTAGAAGATAGTATTTCATTTTCCATAAAACTCATCGAACTTCCGCACACAACCAACATTATATTTGAATTTTTTAATTTATGGTCCCAAAGATTTTGCAAAATTGATGGAATACTTGCGTTGCTCTTGCACATATATGGGAACTCATCTATAACTATTACTTGCTTACTTGCCCCCTCTATATCGCCTAGTGCAGAAAAGGCAGTATCCCAATCCTTAAATGTGTCAATATATTGCTTGTGTGGCAAGTTTAAAGTTAGCATTGCAGCTGAAAATGCTTGCAGTTGAATATTATCAGTGCACTCTCTACAAGAAAAAAACAACGATGGCTTGTTTTGACAAAATTCTGATAGCGTTTCTGTTTTGCCTATACGTCGCCTACCATAAAGCACAACAAACTCTGCATTAGCACTGTTGTAACACTTATTTAAAAAATCTAATTCTTCATTTCTTCCTATAAACATAATAACTCCTTTGAGTTTTATAATCGTAATTTGTATAATCGTGATTTGTATAATCGTGATTTGATAAACTTATTATAAACTACAATGGCGCTGTTGTCAAGAAATATTTTAAATTTATTTGTCAGCTTTTTGAGATAACCTCTAAATCTTCACCAAGCGCTTGCATTTCGTTGTCGATTACGGCAATAGACTCGGCACACTGTTTTAGGCGGATTCGTTGCCTATCAGTTACTTCGCTTTCCGATTTGTAGCGCAAGTCGTGTTCTAAACTCGCCCAAAAGTCCATAGCTATGGTGCGGATTTGAATTTCTACTGGCACAATTTCGGTGCGGTCGCTTAAATACACGGGCACTGTTACAACTAAGTGCAAACTGCGATATCCAGTTGGTTTTGGCGTTGCTATGTAGTCACGCTTTTTTATTAAATGCACATCATCTTGACGCAAAATAAGTTCTGCAACCCTTTTAATATCGCCAATATAGTTGCATATTATGCGGATTCCCGCTATATCTGTCAAACGATTTTTAATACTATCTAAACACAATTCGCATTCAAAATTCTGCAATTTTTTCACAATTGACTCAAACCTTTTAATTCTGCTTTCTATGTGGTGGATAGGATTGTAGTTGTATGTTGTGCTAAACTCTTCGTTTAAAGTTGAAAGGCGCGCTTGCAGTTCGCGGATTGCAGAAGTATACAACATTCTTACTGGTTTGTATTCGTTGTATAAATCGTGATATTCGGCTGCAAAAGCGAGCTCTGAACCCTCTTCATTGCCCATTATCGGGTGAGCTAAAAATTTTCTATTATTATAACTTGAATTGTTCATAATTTTCCTTATATACTAACAAAATGTATTTTGTTGACACAACCTTTGTCATCCCAAGTGATGCCTTCTGCCGTTAGCAACTCGCGCTGACGATTGCCTCCCCCAAAAGCAAATGCCTCACTAACTTCACCAAACCTATTAACCACCCTATAACAAGGTATGTTGTTGGGGTCTGGATTAGAATGCAACGCCCAGCCAACTTGCCTAGACATTCGTGGATTGCCAACAATGCGTGCAACTTGACCATATGTTATAACCATACCATATGGCACTTGTTTTATAACTTCATATACTGCATTGAAAAATCCGCTACTAATCATATCATTAGTATTATACACCCTCTTTAAAACAAAAGCAATAGCCAATTTTAATATTATCAGCTATTGCTCTGTATATATATGAAATTTTAAGTGAATTTTGTAGAGAACTATTCTGTTCGGAGTGCCTTAACTGGGTCGCACGATGCCGCCATACGTGCTGGCAAAAATCCTGCAATGTTGCTTATTATAACACTTATTGCAACCAAGAATAGTGCTGGGAAAATTTCTAATGTGGCCAAACCACTTATTCCAAACTGATTATTGAGAATAATATTTGTTGGAATACATAAAAGTGCAGTTATTAGCACACCAATTGTGCCGCTCATAAAGCCAATCATTGTAGTTTCTGCATTGAATACACGGCTGATATCGCGCTTCCTTGCGCCCAAACTTCGCAACACGCCAATTTCTTTGGTTCGCTCAAGTACAGATGTATACGTTATTATAGATATCATAATAGAACTTACAATTAACGATATCGCCGAGAATCCTATAAGCACCGCAGTTATTGTGTTTGTCAGCGAACTTATATAACTCATCATAACCGTGAGGCTATCTACATAGGAAATTTCTTTATCCGTTCCCGCAACATCTGCAGACAGATTGTAGGTTTCAATGAGCGATATTATATTATCTTTGCCATCAAAACTGCTAGCATATAGTAGTATGCCTTCTGGATCATCAATATCAACTATGCCTAGTGCAGCTAGCGCTGTTTCGTAAGCAGTGGTGTCGGCAATCTCTTCACCAGTTACAACATTAATTGAAGGGCTAGCAATTTGTTCTGCAACAACATCGCTTTCAATAATTCTATTTATTGTATCTACAACCAAATCGCTGCTGTATGCCACTATACCAGTTATAGCTGTTGCAGAAATGCCCTCTTTTGCACGAACAACACCCGCAACTTCTAGCGTTGTGCCACTTGTGCTTATAATAGAAGCATCTTTATTATCTTCACTTGAAGCTAAAGAATAATCATATAAACCAGTTTCTTCATTACAAGTGTAGAAGTCGGTGTTTGCCATTAATGTATATTCAAGCCCTAAAAGTGTATCAATTGTTATCTCTGGAATTTCTTTTTGGCCGAGTATTACACCCAAAACGTCGCTTGGTTCAAGTAAGCCCAGTGCGAACAAACAGAAGTCATCAATTTTATTTTCTTCATCAACAACAATAACAATCTCATTGCTTTCAGTTGGCCAACTTCCGCCAATTATGTCATATTGAGATTCTAGCAAACTTTGATCGTTTGACATCTCTCCCCAAAAATCCATATCCAACAAACCTTCAAACACGTCATCGCTAAACATAGATGAAATATCCAACCCCGATCCGTCAAAATTTATGGGGTTCACTTTCATATATTCGCCACTAGAAAGCTCAGAATATATACGCATATCAACATCATAAACATAGCTGTAATAGCCGTCGTTTGTATCAAAAGAATCTTCTAAATAAGATTTGAAACTTATAATATCGTTTTCTGTAACCATATCAGCCAAATCGCCAACATTTGCAAGTAGGTTTGACAACAAGCCGTCTACATAAATTTCATCGGAATCCGGATAACTCTCATATTCAATGCCGTTGTCAGAAAGTAAATCTAATAATGAATCCATATTAAAGCTAGATTGATTTATTTCTATGGGATAGGATGATAAACTGTTTTCTTCAACACTTGCAAGATAGGTAGATACACCCGTTGATAAAGCTAGCACTAACGCTATGCCAATTATGCCAATACTGCCCGCAACTGCTGTTAACGTTGTACGCATTTTTTTGGTGATTAGGTTACTGAAACTTAGCTTTAGGGCATTTGACCAACGCATTGCAGTCTTTTTGCTATCGGCTTTTGATGCTTCAATTTCTTTGTATTCTTCGTTGCTGATTACTTCATTTTCTTGTTGCTTGCAACTGCCTTTTTCTTTTGCAACACCGCCAAAACGGCTTGTGAAAAATTCAACAAATGTTCTTCTAATTTTTTGGCGCCTTACCTTTTTCTTTGGCATAACAACAAACTCGCCTTCATCGCAAAATGGGTTACTATCTGAATCCACATTGCCGTCACGTAGCTTTATTATGCGGTTGGCATATTGTTCTGCCAAGTCGGGATTGTGCGTTACCATTATAACTAGCCTATCTTTTGCAACCTCTTTCAAAATATCCATAATTTGCACGCTTGATTCGGTGTCTAGCGCGCCAGTTGGCTCATCTGCAAGTAGAATTTCGGGATCATTTACAATAGCACGCGCAATTGCAACACGTTGCATCTGCCCACCAGACATCTGATTTGGCTTTTTGTTTCTTTGGTCTAGCAATCCAACTTTATCCAAAGCGGATAATGCCTTTTGTAAACGCTCTGCCTTTGGCAAACCTACTAAAGTTAACGCAAGCTCTACATTTTGAAGCACTGTTTGGTGCATTATTAAGTTGTAACTCTGAAATACAAAACCTACAGAACTGTTTCTGTAACTGTCCCAATCGCCGTCAACGAACTCTTTTGTGGATTTTCTGTTGATAAATAAATCACCGTCCGTGTATCCGTCAAGACCACCTATAATGTTTAGTAATGTTGTTTTTCCGCAACCAGACTGCCCCAAAACTGCAGCAAATTCGTTGCGCCTAA
>JAWXUT010000122.1:0-4764 GCA_044426075.1 Bacillota bacterium | reverse complement strand
GACGCGTTTCCATATCCTTTATCTCAACTTTTATGAGCGCATCTTTTAAGTCGGATTCTGTTATGGGCGCAAACGGCGCAAGATATGGCACACCATAAATTTCTACACTTACTAAATAGGCAAGCAAACCTACCCCCGCAATAACAAGCCCGAACATTCCTGCCGCACCTCCCACAAAAAGCAAACCAAATCGCAATGTGCTAAATGTGCCAACTTCGTCGGGGATTACATACAACGCTATGCCGCTAAGCGCCGTTATAAGCACCGTTAATGATGACAACAACCCCGCAGAAACTGCCGTTTCACCCAGCACTATCGCACCAACTATTGATACCGCCATACCCACATATTTTGGCATTCTTACACTCGCTTCGCCCAGTATTTCAAACAGCACAAGCGCAATAAACATCTCAACCACTGGCGTAAACGGAATGCCATTTATACTGTTTATAATTGTAATCAGCAATTTCATTGGCAGTATTTGAAACTGGTGCATTTGAAGCGCCACAAACGTCGCTGGCAATATGATTGCAAAAAACACTCCCAATAGTCGCAAAAACCGTAGCATAGTTGCACGCGGTGCACGCTTATAATAATCTTGGCTATCTTGAAAATCCTCAATCAAACTAAATGGCAGCGTGATAACCATAGGCGAACCGTCTACAATTATTGCAACCCTTCCTTCTAACATCTTTCCCGCTACTATGTCGGGCTTTTCTGCCATACCCGTTTGGTTGAAAATTGAGTAGTTACGCTCTTCTAAAAACTTGCCCACATATGATGCGTCAATTACCCCGTCAATATCAATTTCTTCTATCTTTTTTGTAATAGTTTGCACTATGTTGTTATCCGCTATACCCTTTATATGGGCTACCACAACAGCTGTTTTGGTATACCTACCCACCTTTATTGTGTTATAAATTAGGTTGTTGGTGTGCAGCCTTCTTCTTAACAAAACCATATTTGTTTTAACGTCTTCCGTAAAGCCTTCGCGCGGGCCTTTTAGCACGGCTGAAGTGGGTGGCTCCGACGGCGTACGCAAGGCATAACCCCTTATTTTTATGATGAAGTAGCTCTCGCTTTTATCAACCAACATCACACATTCGCCCTCACTTATTGCGGTTATAGCCTCACTAATTTTGGGTTCTGCTGCTATTTCAACACCCGTGGTTAGCACCGACGCCACGCCTTCTGCTGTAGCGTCAAACCCATTTGAGTGCAGTAGTGGCATTATTATTCCCAGTTCCATTTGGTCAATATTAACCATACCATCTATAAACGCAAGCGCCACGCCTTGCCCACAATTTATGCGCTTAATTACAAAATCCATACTGCCGTTAAACGCCTCTTTTATCTCTTTTTCATCTCTTGAAATTTCTACCATATTTTTATGTTGTGAAAACATTTTGCTATTATTCAACTGCGCCCGCAAATTTTTTGCAGTATATTTACAATGTCCTATTTTTGTCTTGAAAAATAATTAAAATTGTGGTAATATTTATGTATGAAAATGAATTTATTTAATTCAAACACATCTAACTTTGCAACAGCAGATGTAATAAACCAACTTGGTCGCTTAAATATTAAAGGAAGCAAGCATATTGTTATAGTGCCAGATAAGTATTCTTTGGGCGTTGAAAAAGAAATTTTTGAGCGTTTAGAGCTAAGCGGCGCCAGTAATATTGATGTAGTTAGCTTTACCCGCCTTGCAATTAAGGCGCAAAAGGGCAAACAAAAACCTTGTTTAACAAAAGAAGGCGCGGTTATTCTACTAAAAAAAGTTATAAATAAGGTGTCTCCGGAATTAAAGCACTACAACTTTGTGGCGCACAAAGACGGATTCCCAAAAGAAATATTTGCAGTAATTGCATCTATCAGAAACTGTGGCTATTCAGCGGCAGACCTACTTGAGGCAATGCCAAAACTACCCGCAACCACTGCTAGAAAAACGGCGGATATCACCCTTATCCTTACTGAATATTTGGCAGCGTTAGAGGCAAGCTATGACGATTCTACAACAAGGCTAGACAGTTTTACCCGCAACATAAACACTTGCGAGTGGATTGCTAAAAGTAATATTTATATTGTTGGCTTCCCTAGCTTTACCGGCAAACAATTGCAAATTATAACGGCGCTCACCGCTGTTTCGCAATCGGTTAACATTGCAATAAACACCACAAATAACGGTGCAAATAGCGCGTTTTATCCATCAAACACCTTGCAAAGTCTTATTGACGCTTGCGCGCCACTTGGCATAACACCCAATATAAACAGCAGTTTTAGCGTAATAAAAGAGCCTTTTAACACAATAAACAAAGAGCTTTTTGCCTTTTCTAAAATAACATCAACCCCTCACGCAGAGCGCCTCACGCTTTACGCAGAAGAGCATATTTATAACGAGATTGCTGCAGTTGCCTCAGAAATTAGCCGCCTTGTGCGTCGCGAAAATTATCGATTTAAAGATATTGCTGTTGTTAACTGTGTGCCCGAGATAAATAGTATTGTTTCTTCTATTTTTGCAAGATACAATATTGCGCACTTTGTGGATAATTCTTTTCCGCTTGCTGAGTCGCTTGAATCAAGCTTTTTAACCAGTGTAATTGAATGTGCAATTTTAAATTGTAAGCAGTCTGCATTTGTTTCTGTTATGAAAAAACCTCACCTAAAATTGGATTTTGATGCGGTTAATGATACGGAAAACTTTATTCTAAAATACGGCTTTACTTTCACTGCGCTAAGTTCGCCTTTTAAAATTGAAAATTCTGCAAGATACGAACAAATTCGCAGCACCGTTGCAAGTGTTGTGGCAAGGTTCCCACAAAAAGCCTCTTGCAAAGAATACGCAGATATCGCAAAACAACTGTTATCCGACTTTTACACTGAAGATGTGGCGCAGCTGTTTGGCGACTTGCCTCAAACCACCGCGATTTCATACAACAATCAAGCTCACAACAAGTTGATGTCGTTAATTGACGAAGCAGCTTTCTTGTTGAACGACACCTATCTTACACTAAGTGCGTTTTTAGACACCATTTCTGCCACCATTGCTGTTAGCAAAATTACACTAATTCCAGAATACCTAGATAGCGTGTTTATCGGCTCGCCAAAAGATAGCAGATTTACAGATATTAAGGCGCTTTTTGTTATGGGTTGTAGTAGCGATACATTGCCCACAATTCACAAATATAAAGCCATAATTTCTGCTACGGATAATATTGTTTTAGAGCAGGCTGGTGTGCGACTTTTCCCGACACCAATGGACTTGATTTTAGAAGATCAATACTACTTTTTAGAACTGCTAACCGCACCAAGCGAAAAGCTATATATGGGTTATTCCCACACCTCTCACGACGGCTCGCCCTTGCGCCCTTCATCTGTTTTAAAAGAAATAAGTGCGCTAACTGGGGTTAAAATTGCACCGCTTTCAAACAACTTTAATAGCTTAAATGCAGTTACTTCTGAAGAGCTTGAAGACTGCGCTGTTACAACTAAAAACGCATACTTTGAATATCTATATAATCGCAATAAAAATATCCAATACGATAAAAATGGTATCCTAAACTTGCAATCATTATACATTGCGCTTGATGATACACAAAAGGCAAATATCGCGCGTAACGACAATACAGAAACGCCTATTTATTCACCTATCCCCGAGTTGTATTTTTCACCCAACGCAGACGGCAGTAAAAATACCAGAATAACCGCGCTAGAGATGTATTACAGATGTCCCTATGCCCACCACTTGCAAGTGGGATTAAAGCTAAACGAGCGCGAAACAGTCAGCTTGCAAAGTATGGATATTGGTAATATTTTGCACGGCATTATGGAGCTGTTTTTTGCCCGCACTTTGGGCGCACTAGATAGCACCCCTCAAGCGGAATTAGAGGCGATTATGGACACCGCTATTACAGACGCGTGCGCAAAATTTGTGCCAACAAATCAACTAAACATTTTAAACACAAATATGTTGAAAAATATAAAGCGCGAAGGCAAAAATGCGCTTATAATATTAACTGAAAACATCAAAAAAGGCAATTACAGACCCGTTCATATTGAGATGTCATTTGGCACCAAAGAAACCGACCACAAGCCCATAAAATTTGAGGTTGGTGGCACCGAATTTTTAATGCGCGGCAAAATTGACCGTGTGGATAAATGTGGCGAGCGCATTGCTGTTATCGACTACAAAACGGGTTCTGTGCACTCCGAACTCTCGCATTTATATATGGGAAACAAGCTTCAGCTATACACATATTTAAATGTTCTTATTGAAGAAGGCAACAAGGTTGGTGGCGTTTTTTATTTGCCGATAAAAGACAGATACACCACCAAAAAACAGTCATATAAGTTAGACGGACAGATGATGTTCAGCGACGAAAATTTGCACGATTTCAGCCGCGATTTTAGGCAATATGCCAAAGACTTGGGCGCAAGAACTGTTGAGTGCGATATAATTACAGCAGCCATAAGCAACACTAAAAAGCACGGCGACAAGCTAAAATTCAACAAAAATAGCGCAACTGAAGAGCAGTTTATAGACTACGCAAATTATGCCTACATTATGAGCCAAAATGCAATTGCAGATATTGTGTCCGGAAGCATAGTAAAAAGCCCCGTTGAAGACACTTGCAAATATTGCTCATATCGCGCAATTTGTGGTGATAGCGGCTTGAATAATGAGCGCCTTAAGGCATCAGACTCAATGCGTCCTCGCGCTGAGACCCCAACAGAAACATATGATGAAGAAGAATAAAAATACAA
>JAWXUT010000121.1:0-4838 GCA_044426075.1 Bacillota bacterium | reverse complement strand
ACCCTTTACGCGGATATATTTTGCGATACAATAAATATGCGAAGGGACACGCGCTACTTCTTCTATTGCCACTTCCTTCGCTGAACTAAAAGACTTGCAAAATATATGCGGGTCAAGGGCAGTTTTAACCTCTTTAAAAAATATATATTTCAATCCTTATCTCAAGTTTATGTTTACTCCGATACTTTATCCCTCTTAGACAAGAGGGGACAGTCAGTTTATATTTATGACTAGCCAATGTGGGAGTTGAGGAGTTTTGGGGTCAAGCCGCCCTCGGAAAAAGAGGCTTGTTTTTTTTCTTTTGCCTACTTCTCTTTTTGAAACCAAAAAGAAAAGTACGGTATATTTTATCCAATTTCTTACAAAAACATCAAAAATAGTTGACATTTGACACGATATGTGTTAAAATAGTAGAGGTGAAGAGTCGGCCGCGAAACATCTCCCCCTTGCGGGTGGTTGGGTTGCCCCTTGTGGGGTGGTTCAGCTCCATTGCGGGTTTGTTGGTGCGTTGTATTGCGCGAAGTTGGGGCTCTTTTTTTATTTTGTATTTAAAATTATAGTCTGCCGACGGCATAAGGTTTCGGGCGTCAGGGGACTAACGCACCCTACGATAATACAGTTTATGTGTTAATCCGACAACGGCGTGTAAAATGCAATAATGTTTTGCGATAAACTAGAGTAGCTAGTTTTTAAATTCTTCATTAGAAATATCGTAAACTTTCTTGCTTAGTTCTATTTTTTTTGCATTGTCTAATGCGCGCTTATTCTTTGCGTTTAACGGTGAAATGATTGTTTGCCCTATTTCTTTCTCTATATTGTCTCTTGTATTTTTTGCAATATTGCCACCCCTTCTAGCTATGGTTGCATTTTCGCTAAGTGTCTCTGGCTTGATTTGCTTAGATAGCATCGTTGTTGTAATTTCAGCAAGCTGATTAAGAGTAAGTTCTATATTGGTCATATTGTCACGAAGATTTTCTTTTTTTATGTCTTTTAGTTGTTTATATTCACCAACTGTCATTCCGCTCCACGCTTTTGTCATTTCGTTTGTTAAAATTGCATAAGATTTGCTATCCTCTATGCCACGCTCTTTCCACTCGTCGGTAAGCTCTTTGCGCATTTCAATAGTTTGCAAGCGTTGGTTTATCCAACCGTCGGTATAGCCTTTTTGACGATAATATTCTGCTCCGCGAAGAATTGCCTTTTCTGGGTCAGCCAGTTCATCTAGCCTTTGGCTTCCAACTTCTGCAAGCCATAACTTAAAAGGTTCGGCTTTTTTGCTTGGGATAGATTGAATAAGGCGAAGTATACCTTTAGTGTCCAGAACATCGGTAAGTCTCATTTTGCCATCTTGTGCTAATAATTTCAACTGGTGACAAAATGTCACCAGTTCAGAACTTTCTTCGTTCAGTCTTTGCTTTAATTTGTTCCAGTATTTGCGTGCAGTTTTATAATCCTTACTATCGGTAAGAACACTGCACACATCAACAACTGAAAAATACCATTCTTCTTTTTCAGCATCCCAATGCGAACAATTGTTTTTTCTTGAAATAATTGTAATTTATTTGTCATACTTTTTGCCTTATAAATTTAACTTATTTTACAGCTTCCACAATAATAGCAACCGCTGTGTCAATATCTATTTTTGCGGTATCTATACAAAGGTGATAATTGTTCATACTGAACCATTTTTCATCGCTGTAGATTTTGTTGTATTTTGCCCGTTTTTTGTCAATTTTAATGATGCGTTTTTCCATAGCAAGGCGAGAAACGGTCAATTTATCTTCGGGAACCTTGTTAAAACAGCGGTCTATGCGTTTATCCATATCAGAAGAATAGATAAAAACTTTAAATGCAATATCCTTTAAAATGTGATTTGAAGCACGGCCAACCATAACACAATCGGATTTTTCTGCTAGATGCTCAAGCACTTCGCGTTGAGCGCGTTGCACTTCTTCAATAGGGGAATAGTATGCGGTAGAAATAAAGGTGTTATTGTAAGTTAGCGCTAGCTCTAATGTGCCTTTATTTTCAACAATACTATCGATATACTCCTCTGAAAACTCGGTTTTTTGGGCGATTTTAGCAAGAATTGACTTGTCGTAATATGGTATTTGTAAAGATTCAGCAAGTTTTTTTGCAACTTCTCTACCACCGCTACCAAACTGCCTACTAATTGTAATAACTTTTCTCATACGCGTGTCTCCTTATAACTTAATTGAAATATTGTGTTGCTTGTTGACATTATATCACAAAATTTAAAGTTTGAAAAGGGGGGTTTTAATTTTAATATTGGAATCAAATTTAAATTCCCCAAACCATTGCAAATTAACGAGGATTTGATATCATATATCTTTAATAACGAATAATACTGCAAGTGTATAAACAACAGTGCCCAAACCGCAAAAAAGGACTGCAAAAATTAATATGCAATCCTTTTTTTGTTATAAAAAATTATATTGTAATTATTAAATTACGCGTTAGCTTTTGTACCAGTATTTACTATAGAACTTTGTCTTTAAATATGTTGCATTTTCTGTTGTATCTGTTAGATCACTAATAAGTATGCCATTAGAGTATTGTGAACTTGTTGTCCAATACCAAGTTGAAGTGTCTTTAAATGTAACACTTGTAAGACCCGTGCAACCAGAGAACGCATAATTGCCTATTTTTGTTACACTCGAGCCAATTGTTACACTTGTAAGACCCGTGCAACCCTTGAACGCATAGATGCTTATAGTTTCTACACTATCTGGGATTTCTACACTTGTAAGACCAGTGCAACCATAGAACGCATAGCTGCCTATAGTTTCTACACTATCGCCTATTGTAACGCTTGTAAGACCCGTGCAACCATAGAACGCATAGCTGCCTATTGTTTCTACACCATCGCCTATTGTAACGCTTGTAAGTCCTTCAAATCCATAGAATGCACAGGATGCTATTTCGGTGACACCTGTTATGTCTATTGCTGTAACTGCAATGCTTGTTTCTCCATTCAAATATAAATTGGTTGTTGTGGAATCAGAATTAGCTGGGTTTGAGGGGTAGCCACCACTAAAAGATATTTGGCTCCATTTTGATTCGGTGCCACCATAATATACATTAGCAACAGCGGTGCAATCAGTGAACGCAGAGGCGTTTATTGTTGTTACGCTAGTAGGAATTGTTACACTTGTAAGACCCGTGCAATCAGAGAACGCATATTTTCCTATTGTTGTTACACCCGAACCTATTGTAACGCTTTCTATTCCTTCAAATCCATAGAACGCATAGGCTTTTATTTCTGTTTCACCAGTTATTTCTATTTCAGTAACTGCACTGCTTTTTTCTCCATTCAAATATAAATTGGTTGTTGTGGAATCAGAATTAGCTGGGTTTGCGTAGTAGTCACTAAAAGATATTTGGCTCCAATCTGATTCGATGCCACCATAATATACATTTGCAACAGCTGTGCAAATTCCGAACGCATAGCTGCCTATTGCTGTTACATCCGAGCCTATTGTTACACTTTCAAGACCACTGCACTTATAGAACGCATAGGTGCCTATTGTTGTTACACTATCGCCTATTGCAACGCTTGTTATATTGCTAAATCCATAGAATGCATAGGCTTCTATTTCTGTTTCACCAGTTATTTCTATTTCTGCAACTGGTGTAACAGTAGCACCATCCGCATAGAATGCTGATGCATAGTACATTGGGTTTGCGGAGCTACTATCAAACTCTATTTGGCTCCAATCTGATGTAGTTCCACCATAATATACTGTTGCAAGCTTTGCGCAACTAGAGAACGCCTTGTCGCCTATTTTTTCTACACTAGTAGGGATTGTTACGCTTGTAATATAGTCAAAATTATAGAACGTATATTCGGCTATAGTTGTAACTTTGTCACCTATAATTAATTTGCAACCATTTGCACTGCTTCCGCTATAGCTAAATGGCGCCGTGCTACTTGCATATGTGGCTGTTGTTTCTGCATTATAATTATAATCAACAGTTTCTAAGCTAGTGCAATATTGGAATGAAGATTCTCCAAGACTTGTAACATATTCTGATATAGATACACTTGTAAGACCCGTGCAACCATAGAACGCATAGGTGCCTATTGTTGTTACACTTTCTGGAATTGTTACACTTGTAATATCTGTGTTGCTTTTGAATCCATCATCTGCAATTGTTGTAACTGGCAAACCAAAGTATACACTTGGGATAACTATGTCAGTTGTTGTAATATCACTATTTTGTGCAACAGAATAATATGTTGTGTTATTTGTGTAACTTAAATCCATAACCCAAAGAGCATAAAGTGTAATATCATCGCTAATTGAAGTAGCCTTAAAATACTCAGTGCAATCGCTATCTGTGTACCAACCACCAAAGATATCATCTGTTTCTGTTGTTGTTGCGTTAGCTAATGAGATTGTATCACTTGCTGTATATGTTTCTAAATTGCTATTTGAATTTGTTCCACCATTTAATACATATGTAATTGCGAATGTAACTGCTGTGTCCGTAAATGTTGCAGTGTATGTTGCTGTTCCAGTTACTGATACAATTGTTTTATCCCAATCACTAAATGTATATGTGTATTCAGCTGTTGCGGTTTTTGTTGGAGTTGAACCAGTGTAGTTTGGTGTAACGCCATATGCCACTGCTGACTCTTGAACCGTTGTTCCATCACCATCAATAAATTTTATTGTGTATGAATTTGTGCTATCTGTAAATGTTGCAGTGTATGTTGCTGTTCCAGTTACTGATACAATTGTTTTATCCCAATCACTAAATGTATATGTGTATTCAGCTGTTGCGGTTTTTGTTGGAGTTGAACCAGCGTAGCT
>JAWXUT010000120.1:0-4865 GCA_044426075.1 Bacillota bacterium | reverse complement strand
TGTTAAAATAGTAGAGGTGAAGAGTTGGCCGCAAAACATCTCCCCCTTGCGGGTGTTTCAGCTCCCTTGCGGGATTGTTGGTTGTGGCTCTTTTTTTTGTTGGGTTACACAAACAACGGCGTTTTATATAATTTTATACTCACTTCTTCACTATACAATCAACCCTTTACGGGTTCCGCAATTACACATTAATAAAATATCATTCGTTATTTAAAATACATATTTTTTATAATTTCGCCATCTAAACTTTTTAGCGTCAAACATTCGTCATCCATAACCAAATAACTATGCGCGGTGTTTTCTTTAGGAAGTGAAGTTGAACCCGCATTGGCAACAATTACACCATTTTTTTCGGTTATAAACCCAGTGTGAAAATGCCCATAAATCAGCATATCGCACCCGTTAGGAATGTTATCTATATTGTATCTGTGCCCGTGTTGGCACATAACTTTTTTGCCGTTAATCAGAAGCAAAAGTTCTGCGTTAAATGGGATATCTGTTATCATCTCATCAACTTCGCTATCGCAATTGCCTTTTATAATTGTAATGAAACTTTTATTATCGTTTATCAATTTACTAAGTTCCATTGGATTATAGTCTTTAGGGAAGGGATTGCGTGGGCCGTGATAATATAGGTCACCCAAAATAACCATACTATCTGCTTGTTCTTTTATAAAAGCCTCAAAAGCTTTTTTTGCATAATAAAGTGAACCGTGTATATCTGAACAGAAAAATACTTTCATCTAACTAACTCCTTGCTGTTTAGGATACTAAATATTGCGTTTAGGATACCTATATTATTGTTTACCTTTCATTTTTTCTTTTAGTGTGTTGCTAAGTAGAGCAAGCGACGCCGCCATATCTTCATACTTTACAACCACATTTTGTGGTAGCTTTAATTGGGTGGGTGCAAAGTTCCAAATGGCTCTTATTCCGCTTGCAACAAGTAAATCCGCAACGCCTTGGGCTTCCGATTTTGGCACTGTAATTATACCTATTTTTATGTGCAATCTGTTAACCAAATCGGGCAACTGACTCATACTAAATACACACTTGCCATTAACCCTACTTTTGCACGTCATTCC
Organism: Bacillota bacterium; assembly: GCA_044426075.1. GTDB lineage: Bacteria > Bacillota > Clostridia > Christensenellales > DTU072 > JAWXUT01. Next base: position 3,780 of record JAWXUT010000120.1, on the reverse strand, counting down.
GTCTGCCTTTAGCCTTTCTAGTAGTTCGGCATTGCTTTTTGCGTCCATTACACAACCACAATCAACTTCACTGCAACCCGTGCGATTTTCATCAAATCCCGCTATTATTCTGAGTCCATAATTGGCAAAGCCTTGGTAGCTGAGTAGCGTTCTGCCCAACTGACCAACGCCAACTAAAATTGCGTCTGATGCCTCATCATAACCCAAATAGTTTGAAATATCTACAATAAGCTCCGCAACAGAAAACCCCGTGCGTGGCTTGCCACTTGTTGAACTAACACAAGATAAATCTTTGCGAACTTGTACGGGGTTCGCCTTAAAATGCGTTGCAATAACCGTGCTGCTTATGTTTTTGGTGCCCGTTTTATAAAGGTCTTGCAAATATCTTAAATATGCTGGCAGCCTTTTAATTGTCTCTCTTGAAATTCCGTTTGTCATAAGTCCCCCATAAATCGATATCATATTTAGCAATTGTTATCGATATTGATGTGTTAAATTATTATCGATATTGCAATGCAAACTTTTTATCGATACAAAACATAAAATATTTTATCGATAACATTATATCGATATGATAATATAATATGAATAAATAGTCAATACAAAAGGGTTAAATAAAGATTATTTTTTACTAAATATTTTTTTATGCCATAAAAATGGGTGAATTTTTGATAATTGTACTTATTTAGGTTGAAAAATGGGAATAATCACACAAATCGAGGTGAAACTATTGACATATCACACCTTTTTCTATATAATAGTAAACTAGAACAGATTATGCGTTATATAGGCGCGTAACAATGGAGGATAATAATGGACAAATCAGTACCACTGAGCCAAGCAAAGTATGATGAAATAGTAGCAAGACTACATTACTGCGAGACTGACATGCGTTCTGAAATATCAAACGCTATCCGCACAGCTAAAGAATTTGGCGATTTAAGCGAAAATGCAGAGTACAGTGCCGCAAAAGACGCACAAGAACGTTTAGAAATTGAGATTGCAAATTTAAGTAAAATAATTAGCGAATCATATCCAATAGACAGTTCAACTATAGACACAAAAAAGATTTCAATCGGAAACACTATAAAAGTTTTCGACAAGTTGTTTAACGAAGAATTAACTTATACAATGGTTAGCAGTACAGAAGCCAGCAGTGCAGAAGGTAAGCTAAGCGACCGCAGCCCAATTGGCGCAATGCTAATAGGTAAAGTTGTGGGTGACGTTGTAAAAATCAAAACACCAAACGGCAAAATTCGCGAAATAACAGTGCTTGAAATCACAATCGCATAAACAAATTTCATTTGTTGAAGTAAGAAGTAATAGTGAAGAGTGAAGAAGTAAGGATTTTTAATATAGTATCCATAATTTTTCTATTTTTAATTTAAATCTTTTGTTTGTGTGTTACAGCACGTAAAATAGAACATAACAACTAGGAGCACAATATAATGACAGAAAACAATCAAGCCCCTGCAACCGAGGTTGTAGAGGATATTAATGAGATAATAGCCGTTCGCCACGAGAAGTTGGCAGCGCTACGCGCAGAGGGCAAAGATCCATTTACCGAAGTTAAATACACAACAACAGCAACCGCAAAAGAGATATTTACAAACTATGCCGAATATGAGGGTAAAGTTGTGCATATGGCGGGTCGTATAATGAGCAGAAGAATAATGGGCAAGGCAAGTTTTGGGCATATTCAAGACGGAACCGCACTTATTCAACTATATATTAGGATAGATGCACTTGGTCAAGAGATGTATGACGAGTTCAAAAAAACCGATATCGGCGACATTATTGGCGCAACTGGCGAAATATTCACCACACATAAAGGTGAAATCAGTTTGAAGGTAACAAGCTTTATTCTGTTATCAAAATCACTTCGCCCATTGCCAGAGAAGTTCCACGGTTTGAAAGACACCGATACAAGATATCGTCAAAGATATGTTGACCTTATTGTTAATCCAGATGTTAAGGATACTTTTGTTAAAAGAAGCAAAATTATATCATGTATCCGCACACTACTAGATTCAAAAGGCTATTTAGAGGCAGAAACTCCTGTACTAAACAGCATAATGGGTGGCGCAAACGCAAGACCATTTATCACCCACCACAACACATTGGGATTAGATATGTATTTGCGCGTTGCAACCGAACTTTACTTAAAACGCTTAATTGTAGGCGGATTTTTAAAGGTATATGAAATTGGCAGATTGTTCCGTAACGAAGGTATGAGCGTTAAGCACAACCCCGAGTTCACAACAATTGAGTTGTATGAAGCATATGCAGATTACAATGATATGATGGATATCACCGAAGAAATCTTCAAGTATTGCGCAGAAGAAGTGCTTGGCACAACAGAACTTGACTATCAAGGCACACCAATTAGTCTTGGTGGCAAATGGCGCAGAGTTACTATGGCTGATATCGTAAAAGAACACACTGCCCTAGATTTTTACAATATGGAGCTTGCTGATATTATAGAAAAGGCAAAAGAATTTGAAGTATATATGGATAAAGATACAAGCTGGGGCAACGCGCTCTACAAAATCTTTGACCAATGTATTGAAGAAAAACTTATCCAACCAACCTTTGTTATCGACTATCCAGTTGAAGTTAGCCCTCTAGCTAAAAAGCGTAAAGATGACCCACGTTTAACAGAGCGTTTTGAATTCTTTATTACTGCAAGAGAAATGGGCAACGCGTTTAGCGAACTAAATGACCCAATCGACCAAAAGGCTCGTTTTGAAGATCAAGTTAAAGCAAGGCTAGACGGCGATGATGAGGCGCAAATGATGGATGAAGATTTTATCAACGCACTAGAATATGGTATGCCTCCTACGGGCGGACTTGGTATCGGAATAGATAGAATGGTTATGCTATTTACAAATAGCGCTTCAATACGCGATGTACTTTTCTTCCCTACAATGAAGCCAAAGGCTTAAGATGCAAACCCCCCTTTTATCAACACTAAAAAAATATAAAGATAACATATCTTTCCATACCCCTGCGCATTGCGGGGGTATTGTGGGTTTAAGTGGCAACGAATTACTCGCGCTAGACACAACCGAACTTAGCTATTCTGACAATCTGCTAAACCCAACCGATGTTATTGCGCGTAGCTTGCACCTAATAAACAGCATTTATGGGGCGAGTGCCACAACCTATGTTACGGGAGGAGCAACATCCGCCATACACACGGCAATCCGCGCACTTAAAAATCGCACCTTTCTTGTTGTAGGTGAAACGCACAAAAGTATTTTTAACGCACTGCGCATAAATCGCGCAACCGCCTACTATGTTGATAAATCCTTAGATTTGCAGCGTGATATCACCAAATATAATATTGATGTGGTTATAGTAACTAGCCCAAACTACTTTGGAATAACGCTTGATTTAGCTAATATAGCCACCACTTGCCACAACTGCAATGCAGAACTTTTGGTTGATGCATCCCACGGAGCACATTTTGCTTTTTGTGATAAACTTCCAGTTTCGGCTACCAAATATGCAGATTGGGTTATACATAGTTGCCACAAAACCCTTGCGGTTCCAACTGGCGGCGCACTACTACACTATCCCGAATCGCAGCGCACTGAGGTGTTGTTTGCACTAAATGAAGTGCATTCATCTTCACCGTCGTATATGATGCTTGTTGCTATGGAGCACGCAATTGTTGCACTAAACAACAACGGGCAAGCGGTGTATAATGATATAATAACTGCAATTTCCGCATTTGAAAATAGCCTTAATAGTGAGTTTTCTGTTGTTAATACAGAT
>JAWXUT010000119.1:0-4958 GCA_044426075.1 Bacillota bacterium | reverse complement strand
AAACTCCGCAACACCCACATTGGCTAGTCATAAATATAAAATGACTGTCCCCTCTTGTCTAAGAGGGATAAAGTATAAGAGTAAATATAAACTTGAGATAAGGATTGAAATATATATTTTTTAAAGAGGTTAAAACTGCCCTTGACCCGCATATATTTTGCAAGTATTTTAGTTCAGCGAAGGAAGTGGCAATAGAAGAAGTAGGGTGTGTCCCTTCGCATATTTATTGTATCGCAAAATATATCCGCGTAAAGGGTTACAACAAAAACAAGTTTTTGCAGTTTTGTATTGTATTTTTTTGAAAGCTCAGAAAATAGCAATAGAATAAGGCAGATATGGGTGCAATAGCAGAACAAATGGCGAAACGCAATGCGTACAATCGTAGGGTGGTAGTCCTCTGACGCCCGCATCCATATTAAAATTATTGATAATGATAAAATGTAATTTTACAAGTTTACATCGTCGTATCTTTGATATTTGAATGAAACGAACAATAGAAATAACCCAAACTTGCGATAAGGTGGCGGGCGTCAGAGGACTACCACCCTACAATTATACAATTTATCCGTTACGCAAACAACGGCGTTTCATATAATTCTTCACTATTCACTATTACTTAAAACAGCACCCCAAGAATGGAGTGCTGTTTGTGCGCGATATATATTCTATAGTTAAAAGCCATAGATTGCGTGCAATACGAAGGAAACGCCACCCCATAAAAAATCCTAATGTATACAGACATACATGAATTTTTTAGGGGGTGGCGTTTTCAAAGTAGTGTGCGCGATATATGGCTTTTAATAGCGTTGTGGATTCCAACGGTCGGTAATATCCAACACCGCTTCTCCTTTTTGCAGACTTTGCTGCACGTCTATTATGCGTTGGTTTTTGCTTCCTCTAAATGGTAGAGATAAAGTGCGTTCGCTAAGTACAAATTTACCGTCTATTAGGGTGTCTATGTATTGCAAAAGTTCTAATACATCGTCGCCCAATTTTAGCAGTTGTTCAAAGGTGTAACCCGTGTACATTGCTAGGTCTTTGTGTGCTTCTTTTATTAGTCGCGCTAATGGTATTAGCTCTTTAGCTTGGCAAACGGGGTCGCCACCACTAAGTGTAACCCCGCTGTTAAGTCTGTTTTTACTTATCTCGTCAAAAATTTCTTGTGCACTGCGCTTGGTTCCCACTCCGAATTGGTGTGTTTCGGGGTTGTGGCACTTTTCACATGCGTGCGGACAGCCTTGCACAAAAAGTGTGTATCTTATGCCTGGTCCGTCCGTTATAGAATCTCTGACAATTCCCGCTACATCTATCATTATATTATGATAAGCTGTGCTTTACTCTGTCGTGTTCTTCTGCCTTTTTAGCATCGTTGAACCTATCTAGTGTGCCTACTAGGTAACCAGTGATTCTTCTGATTCTTTCAAATCCGAATACGCCATCATCTTCGTGTCTGCCACAATGTGGGCACTCATCGTTGATTATTCCGCTGTAGCCACAAACTGGGTCGCGGTCTACTGGGTGGTTGATTGAACCATAGCCGATGCCTGCTTCTTTCATACATCTTACAACTGATTCAAATGCCTCAATGTTGTTTGCAGTGTCGCCGTCTAGCTCAATGTATGAGATGTGGCCTGCGTTTGTCAATGAATGATATGGTGCTTCAATATTGATTTTATCGTATGCTGGAATATCATAGTATACTGGCACGTGGAATGAGTTTGTATAGTAATCTCTATCCGTTACACCTGCAATTGAACCATATTTCTTTTTATCCATACGAACAAATCTGCCGCTCAAGCCCTCTGCTGGTGTAGCTAGTAGGGTGAAGTTTAGGTTGTATTCTTCTGACTTTTGGTCACAATAGTCGCGCATAAATGTTACAATCTCAAAACCTAGGTTGCGAGACTCTACTGACTCACCGTGATGTTTGCCAGTTAATGCTACTAGTGATTCTGCAAGTCCAATAAAGCCGATTGACAATGTGCCGTGCTTTAATACTTCAGCAATGCTGTCATTTGGATTCAACTTTTTGCTGTCAATCCATACGCCTTGACCCATTAAGAAAGGATAGTTTTTAACCTTCTTTGCACATTGAATTGCAAATCTGTCTAGCAACTGTTTTGTTACGATATCCATTTTTCTTGTTAGCTCTTCAAAGAACCACTCAATGTTTCCTTTACTGTTAATTGCTATGCGTGGCATATTGATTGATGTAAATGATAGGTTTCCACGACCATAGGTAATGTTCCTAGTTGGGTCAACATGGTTACCAATAACGCGAGTTCGGCAACCCATATAGCTAACTTCTGTTTCTGGACGACCTTCTTTGTAGTATTGTTTATTAAATGGTGCATCTATAAATGAGAAGTTAGGGAACAATCTTTTTGCACTTACTCTGCAAGCTAGTTTAAATAGATCGTAGTTTTTATCTTCTTTATTGTAGTTGACGCCTTCTTTAATTTTAAAGATGTGGATTGGGAATATTGCAGTTTCGCCAAAACCTAAGCCCGCTTCTGTTGCAAGTAGAATATTTTTGGTTACCATTCTGCCTTCGCTACTTGTATCTGTGCCGTAGTTGATGCTTGAGAATGGAGTTTGTGCACCCGCCCTTGAGTGCATTGTGTTTAGGTTGTGTACAAGTGCTTCCATTGCTTGGAATGTAGCTTTATCAGCTTCCTTAAATGTATACTTCTTTGTAAATGCCAATGCTGTTGCTAAAGCCTCTGCTGGCACTTCTGGGAAGATGTTTGCAATTTCTTTATCAAGTGTGTCATCAGAGTCTAATTGTGGGAATATGCCCTTTTCTGCCTCTAATGCTTTAAACCTTGCCTTAACTTCATCTAGCTCAAACTCAACATCTTTTGCTGCCATGTTGATGCCTTTTGAAAGGTTGGTTATAAATATCTTTTTATATGTTTTTTCTACACCCTTTGCTAGACCAAAATCGAAGTTAGGCACACTTTGTCCGCCGTGTTGATCGTTTTGGTTGCTTTGGATTGCAATACAAGCTAGTGCTGAATAACTTTGAATGTCATTTGGTTCACGCAAGAAGCCGTGTCCAGTTGAAAATCCGCCTTTAAATAGCTCTACTAAATCGATTTGGCAACAAGTTGTTGTCAATGTGTAAAAATCGAAGTCATGTATGTGAATATCGCCACTACGATGTGCTTTGCTTTGTTCTTCTGTTAAAATGTACTTTTCGTAATAGTCTTTTGCACCCTCACTGCCGTACTTTAACATTGTGCCCATTGCTGTGTCACCGTCGATGTTTGCGTTGTCACGCTTCATGTCACTTGCATCTGCTTCTGTAAATGTCAACTCATCAAAAATTTTCATTAAATTGGTTTTCATCTCACGTGACTTTGTACGTTGAGCCCTATACAATATATATTTCTTTGCAACATAAGCATAGCCGTTCGCCATTAAAACACCTTCTACAACGTCTTGAACTTCTTCAACTGTTGGATCTTGTGAGGCGTATCTCTCTAAAAGAATTGACTCTACTTTTTCTGCTAGACGGGTGCATTCTGCTGGATTATTCCTTCCGCAAGATAACATTGCTTTCTCGATAGCCGTTGTAATCTTATCAATATTGAACTCTAATTTGCGACCGTCCCTTTTGATGATTTTTACCATTTTAACTAATTCTCCTTGTGCTTAAACATTTCCGCAACACTACATCTTGTGGTTGCTTAAACAATATACCACAAGATAAAGCGGTTGTCAAGGGCTTTTTGAAAATTTCTTATCAAAATTTAAATAGTAATTCTTGGCAAATTTTCCCACTACAAAATGGTGGTATTTAAAAAAATAGTCAACAAGTATTATAATATTTTGAAATTATTTTTAAAGTGTGCTATAATGAATACGAAACTACTTATTTTGGATACCGAGGTTAAACATATGGAAAACGAATTCAACAAACAGCCATTAACAACACTAGCAGCAACGCTTGCAAATATTATAGAAACTGAGCCACCAAAGCAAGCCTCTACAACTGGCGTAAAAGAGATTGAAGAGCTAGTTGCAACAAAAAGCACAACGGGCAAAGTGGATAGAATGCTAATTTACAACCCAGACGCAATCGGACAATGGTTCTACAACAAGTACAAAGATATGTTTAAAGAGGTAGAAGCTAACAGTGACATTGCAGTGCCCTACATAACCGCATTCCCACCAAAAACACCAGTGTGTTTTGCAACAATGTTCAGTGGCGCAGCGCCCGAAGTTCACGGCATAACAAAGTATGAAAAACCCGTATTAAAAATAGATACATTATTTGACAGTTGGGTTCGTGGCGGCAAAAAGGTAGCAATGGTAGCAGTTGCAAACCAAAGTATCCCCCGCATATTTGCAGATAGAAACATAGACTACTATCTTCTACCCTACGACGGCGAAGTTGTAGAAAAAGCACTTGAGCTAATCGCCCTTAATAAATATGATATAATAGAAGTATACAATCAAGAATATGATGATGTAATGCACCGCTCCCACCCAGAGAGCAAAAGAAGCTTCCGCGCAATTGAGCACTATGTAGAATCATATAAGAAGCTAACAGCAGCAACAGCCAAGCACTGGGCAGCCCACAACACCTTTACTGCATTTGCCACCGACCACGGCACCCACCGTATGCTAATAGGCCTCGGTATGCATGGCAGTAACATTCCAAAAGATATGAATATTTTGCACTTCTACGGCGTACAACCCGCGAAATTGAAGTAATAAGCAATAGTGAATAGTGAAGAAGTGTGGTTTAAACTGTACCCACAAAAATGGACACATATAAAAATGTAAATCAGCAGGCACCCCCGTTTCGTGGACAGTTTACGAAAGTGGATTGTACCCACAAAAATGGACACACACAAAATGTCTTTTGAATATACATCCCCAAATGTGTACAACAACAACCCCGCAAGGGGAGATGTTTTGCGGCCGACTCTTCACCTCTACTATTTTAA
>JAWXUT010000118.1:0-5025 GCA_044426075.1 Bacillota bacterium | reverse complement strand
TTACTAGCGCGCACATCCCCTCTGCAATCTCAATGCCGTTTGCGTTACACGTGTTAGCATTGCCACTGTTGCAGATTATTGCTTGCGCCTTTTTATCCTTTAAGTTGTTGGCTGTTACGATAAGTGGGGCACCCTTTACAAGATTTTGCGTGTATACACAACTTGCACTGCAAATTGTATCAGACATTATCAACGCCAAGTCACGCTTGCTTTTGTTTTTTCTTATCCCGCAATGTATGCCATTTGCGCTGAATCCTTGTGGTGCGGTTACTCCGCCTTTAATAAATTCCATTTTGTCTCCGTATGTAGTTGCACGCGTTGTGCTATTATTTTAAATTTAAACCCGTTGTTTCGGGGCAACCAAGCATTATATTCATACACTGCACGGCGGCACCAGATGCGCCTTTGCCTAAATTGTCGTAAAGTGTCGTTATTATAATACGGTCATCATTGCCAAAAACATAAAGTGCTAAATCATCTTTTTCTGCATATTCATTTGAGGCTATCATTGATGCATTTGCACATTCTTCTGCTGTTAATACGTGAATCATTTTTTTGTCCGCATAGTATGTGCTGAAAAATGAACGGATTTCATCTGCACTGCGTCCGCCAACTTCACTGCTTGTAAACTGCACCATAACTTGCATTCCACAATAATAATCACACACTATTGGGGTGAACAAGGGCGCATTATAAAGCCCGCATATGCCACTCATCTCTTTTAAATGTTTATGATTTTGCGTTAGCCCATATTGCCTTGGCGCGTTTAGTGCTCTCGCACGAGTTTCTGCAGTGTAATCTGCTATCATACCTTTGCCACCGCCACTGTAACCAGTTATTGATGTGCAAGAGGTGCGTGCATCTTTAGAAAGAATTTTGCTTGCAACAAGAGGATATATTGCACTTATAAATCCGCTAGCGTGGCAACCGGGCACTGCTACCCTATTGTGATTAACTATGCGTGTGTGATGCCAATCTGAGAGTTCTGGGAACCCATATGCCCAATTACTATCTGTTCTGTGTGCAGTAGAAGTATCTAGAATTAAGGTGTTGCAGTTGCCAACTTTTTGCATTATCTCTTTTGACGCAACATCTGGCAAGCACAAAAAAGCCACATCAGCTTGCTCAATTAACCTTGCACGCTCGTTGATATCTTTGCGCTTTGCTGGGTCAATTTTAAGCAGTGTAATATCATCTCTACACTGAAATCGGTCATTAATTTTTAAGCCTGTGGTGCCTTCGCTACCATCTATAAATACAGTGTACAAAAGATATACCTCCACTTTAATAAGTGTATTTTATACTATATATAATTAAATGTCAAGCGATTGCATACAACAATCTATAAAATGAATAAAAAATACACACTTGTATCAATTATGTGCATAAAAATGTATAATTTATCGTAATATGTGAAAAATATTGAATATTAATACAGGCGATTATCAGCAAAATAAAAACCGCCCAAGTGTGAGCGGTTTAGCAGTATTAAGTTGAGGTGTTGAATTACTTACACTTTAATATAACGACTTGACCTTTTTTTGTATTTATTGTATATACATCGTCTTGCAACACAAGAGGGATCACGTTGTCATTTTGGTCATAAGCGGTGGGATAATACATGTTTTGCTTGTGGATTTTAAGTGTTCCACCAACAATACAATTGAATGTTGCTATGCGAATTTTTGAGTTTTCCCATTTTGCAAAAACTTCAAAATTGCCACGCGCCTTTAGTCCGAAAAACTCACCGCGCTTCAACCACTTTTTAGGGGTTGCGGGAAGCAGTTCAATGAAATCTTCGTGGCTCTGCAACAACATCTCTGCAATTACTGCGATTCCGCCTAAGTTTCCATCAATTTGAAAAGGTGGGTGGTTGTCAAAAAGATTTGGCAATGTTGACTTTTTGAATAATAATTGCAATTGTTTGTATGCGTTTTCTCCGTCTTTTAGGCGTGCGTACATTGCAATTAGCCACACGCGACTCCAGCCAGTGTGCCCGCCGCCGTTTTGCAATCTAAATTCAATTGACTTGCGGATAGCTGCAAATTCTGCAGGGGTATCTGTGCTGTTGATTGCATTGTTTGGATACAGTGCATAGGCGTGCGAAATGTGGCGATGTCCTTTTTCAACTTCTTTGTATTCCTCTTGCCATTCCAGCAGTCTGCCGTCTGCGCCGATTTTAAGTTTTGGAAGTGCACTAAGTGCGTTTATTGCCTCGCCCTTTGTTTTTTTATCTATATTCAAAATGTCTTCTGTTGCTATATAACTTTTTAATAGTCCGCTTACAATTTGAATATCCATTGTTGCAGTTTGTGTCATTGTGGCTTGCTTTTTGCTGAATAATCCCTTTTTTAAATAGTATGAGTTTTCGGGACTCATTGAAATTAGCGACTGCAACACTCCGTTTTCATCTTTTTCCCATTGCGCGAGAACAAACTTTACATTTTCTTTTATGCACTCATATGCTGTGTTACGCAAAAAGGCTTCATCTTTGGTGAATAAATAGTGCTCCCACATATGCCAACATAACCAAGCCAATCCATATTGCCACAACCCACATAGGCTATCAATCATTTTTGTGTGACCATAAATATCGGTTGCGTGGTGGGCAACAGCGCCAACTGATTTGTATAGCGTTTGTGCTGTATTTTTTCCGCTTGGCAACAATACATTATTCATAAAATCGAACAATGGTTGTAGTGTTTCGGGTGCCAAATTAGCGATATCGGCACCCCAATAGTTCATTTGTAGGTTTATGTTGATGTGATAATCACTTTGCCAACTAGGTGTCAATGAGTCGTTCCATACACCTTGTAAGTTGGCGGGATAGCCCCCGTTTCTGCTAGAAGATAACAACATATATTTGCCAAACTGATAATATATTTCTGCTAAATTGTCATCAACAAACTCGCCGCTTTTTACCTTTTTAATGCGCTTGTTTATGGGTAGTGAGGTTAGCTCTTTGTTTTCTGTTAACATAAAACCCGAGCGATTCATGGCACTGCTAAACGCTGCAATGTGCTCTGCTTTGTATGCATCATAATCGGTATCATTTGCTAACGCGTTCATACAATCAGTTTTGTATTTTGCACTCTTAAATTGCGTGGTGATTCTTACAAAAATTGTGGCAGTTTTTGCGTTGGTTACTGCAATGTTTCGGTCATCGGTGTTTATAAAGCCACCCTCATTTATTACTTTTATGCCTATGCAAAAGCCCATATCGCCAAACTGCGTGGTGCCAAATACTTGCATAATATTTTTGTTTGTTGTAACTTTTACCGCATCACGAATAAAAGCCATAGTAAAGTTAATGCCTTTTTCTGCCTCAGACGTAAACCTAAACGCCATAACATTTTGTGTGTTTGAAGCAAAGTATTCTCTGTTGTATTTTACGCCGTCAAAATCGTATTTTATATTGCAAATGCCATTTATTAAATCAAGTTCGCGAGAATAATTGTCATACTTTAATGGAGGTACATGTAAATTTTTAAACAACAATCTGCCGCCAGTTTCGTAACTTTTTAACTTGTTTGTGTCTGGGCATATTGTTTCTGCAACTGCGTCTGCACCTTGCATATCGCCTTTTTTTACTAAGGATTTTAAATTATCAATTTTTTCTGCATAGTTGTCATAATTCATTTTTACGGGCTTTGACCATATGCTTTCTTCGTTTAAAATAATCTCTTCAATTGCTATATGGCCGAACATCGTGGCTCCTAAATTGCCACTGCCTATTGGAGTGGTATTTTCCCATTTTTCTGCGGGCGCATCTAGCTTTAGTACATAATTTTTTTCCATTACATATTGAGTCCTTGTTTATTTGCTTATATTGATTATATGCTATATGTGGTTGTATGTCAAGATATATAAAAAATATAAAAAACTTTTCATTTTGCTATTGATTTTTGTCAATACAAGGTGTATAATATTATCATACTAAATAAAAATTTGGAGGGCAATTATTATGGCAGCAAAAAGTAGCAAGTTACTTATGGGCGTTTGTGCTAAATTATCCAAGAAAATTGGTTTAAATGTTTGGATTTGGCGCATTTTATGGATTCTTTTTGGATGTACAGGCTTAGGTATAATTATTTATTTATTGCTTGGATTCCTTTGGGTTAAATAACAACAGCAATCAAAATGAAGCATCGAGATACACTCGGTGCTTTTTTTTGTGCCAAATTTACATAATAAGGTAGATAGCATAAAAATTTTATCTTGACAATTATAATGATTATATATTATAATATAACTAATATTATTATAATGGAGTAGTTTATGATTTATATAACAGCAGTTAAATATGTTAAAAAAGAAAAGCAAACCGAGTTTGTTGCAATGGCAGAAGAGCTTATTGTTAACACTAGGTTAGAAGAAGGTTGTGTGTCTTATAAGCTTACAAAGAGCATACACGATGAAGAGGTTCTTGCGTTTGTTGAGGTGTGGGCAAATAGGGAGTGTGCAATAGATAAACATCAAAGCACTGCACATTTTAAAAAGTGTGTGCCTATGCTTGGCGAGTTGTGTTTTAAAGACGGACATTTGTTTGTAACATCCGATGATGATAGCATATAATAGAGTGTTGAGGGTATTGTGAGAGATCAAGTAGTAAAGTTTTATGTAAAAAAGGCACTAATTGTGCTTGCTATAATTGTGCTAGTGAGTTGCATTGGCGGGATTGGATATATGGGATATGTAATGTTTTTTAGTTCCGTATATATGGCAGATGAAGAGGCGCAAGCCGTTTATGCACAAGACAATGTGGTGGATATAGCCGACAATCTAATTGCTGTGTATCCCGAAGAAGAGGCTAGCGTTGGCATCATATTTTATCCAGGTGGCAATGTAGAAGCAATCGCATATCTTCCATTAATGCAAAAATTAGCAGATGAAGGCATACTTTGTGTGGTTGTAGAAATGCCGTTTAATATGGCTATGCTAACATAAATGGCGCAGATGACGTGTATGAGCACTTTGATTATATTGATTCTTGGTATATAATGGGGCACTCGTTGGGCGGCGGAA
>JAWXUT010000117.1:0-5088 GCA_044426075.1 Bacillota bacterium | reverse complement strand
GCAGTCCCCTGCCGCCCGGACCTTATGCCGTCGGCAGACTACAATCAATCCTAATTATTGTTTTAATATGGATGCGGGCGTCAGGGGACTAACGCACCCTACGATTATACGATTTATCCGTGGCGCATACAACGGCGAACGAACCAAACAACGGCGAACGAATAAACAACGGCGTGGACGGGTGAATTTGGATATAAAAAAACTGCAAGAATAAATTCTTACAGTTTTTATGATTGTGGTTTTTGTGACGATTAACGTTTTGAGAATTGAGGTGCTTTACGAGCTTTGTGCAAGCCGTATTTTTTACGCTCTTTCATACGTGGGTCACGTGTTAGGAAGCCAGCAGCTTTTAGAGCTGGACGCATAGCGATATCTGCTTCACAAAGTGCACGAGCAATACCGTGACGGATTGCGCCTGCTTGACCAGATGTTCCGCCACCTTTAACGTTAACAGCTACATCAAATTTATCTGAAGTTGCTGTCAAAACCAATGGTTGACGAACGATGTATTTTAGGGTATCTAGACCAAAGTACTCATCAATAGTTCTTTTATTGATGATGATGCTACCTTCGCCGCCTGGAATTAGACGCACACGTGCGATTGCATTTTTACGTCTACCAGTTCCCCAGTATTGAATTTTCTTTTTAACTGATTTTTTAATTGCCATAATGCTTACCTCTTAATCAACTTTAACTCAACAGGTTGTTGTGCAGCGTGTTTATGCTCTGGACCTCTGTATGCAAATAATTTTGTGATCATTTGTCTGCCCAATGCATTTTTAGGAAGCATGCCTTTAACCGCTTTTTGTACAGCAAATTCTGGTTTTGTTGACATTAGTCTTTTATAACCGATTTGCTTTAAGCCACCTACGTAACCAGTGTGGTAAGCGTAGTATTTTTGCTCTAACTTTTTGCCTGTAAGTTTTACCTTAGCGCAGTTTACTATAATAACGAAATCGCCTGTATCTACGTGAGGAGTAAAAGTAGGTTTGTTTTTGCCTCTTAGGATGCTAGCAACTTGAGCTGCTAAACGACCAAGAACCATATCTGTTGCATCAACAACATACCATTTTCTCTCAACTGTTTCAGGCTTTGCCATATATGTCTTCATGGTAAAGACCTCCGAAATAAATTTTTTTATTAATTCTGCCTTTTGAAAGAGGGGCTAATTCCGTCAAAAAACCTCAATGCTTAACTATAATATAGGATTCTGCAGTATTTGTCAACTAAATTAACATATTTGTTTTATTTTTTTGAATTTTTCTACTATATGTATAATATTTGAATCATAATATACTAAGAAACTATGTTCAATACAAAGAATTTAAGATATTGTGTTTCTTCCGCTGACAACAACGATGGGTGGTCGGGGGCTTGGGTTTTGACTTCTACTGAACGCGCTGTTACTCCGCTTTCGCGTGCTGACTCAACAAGCATTTTTTCAAATAGGGGCATTGTCATATAGTGAGAACAGCTTGAGGTTACTAAAAATCCGCCCTTTTTAACCAGCTTCATTGCTAATATGTTGATGTCTTTGTAGCCTCTGTAGGCATTTTTAACATCGCTTGCACTTTTGCAAAAAGCGGGTGGGTCTAGTACAATTACATCGAACTTTATGTTGTCGCGCTTGTACTGGCGAAGCACTTCAAACACGTCGCCTTGCAGCGTTTCTACTGTGGTGAATCCATTTGCTTCGGCATTTGCTTGTACATCTTGCAGTGCCTTTTCTGATATGTCTAGCGCTACTACTTTTGAAGCTCCCGCTGCAGCTGCATTCATACTGAATCCGCCAGAATTGCAAAATGCGTCTAATACGGTTTTGCCTTTTACATAGCGCCTTAAGGCAAATCTGTTTTCCTTTTGATCTAAAAAATAGCCCGTTTTTTGTCCGTTTTTTAGGTCTACTATCATCTTGATGCCGTTTTCGGTTATGATAACTTGCTCGGGGCAATCGCCATATATTACGCCTTTTGTAAGAGGCAACCCCTCTTTTTCACGCACGGCAACATCGCTTCGCTCATATATTCCGCGGGGCGCAAATACCTCAACTAAACACTCTATTATCATATCTTTTCTTTGATCCATTCCAAGTGACAAAAATTGTACGCTCAAAGTGTCGTGATATTTATCTACTATTAATGCGGGTAAGTTGTCGGCTTCTGCAAATATCGCTCTGTAACTATCTTCATAGCCCAGTGATTGCCTATACTCTTTTGCTGTTTTTATGCGCTCAAGAAACAACGCTTTGTCCGCTTCACTATTGTCTCTTATAAATATACGAACCAATATTTTGCTCAAATGATTTATAAAACCCTTGCCAATAAATCTGCCCTTGCAATCGTACACGGTTGCTAATGAGCCGTTTTTGTCTTTGCCTTCTATGCGCTGAACTTCGTTGGCATATACCCAACTGTGCCCCGCCATTATACGCTTTTCTTCATTTTTCTTTAAATATATTGATATTGCCATTTGTTTCTACCTTATATTGAATCTTTATTATAGTGGAATATATAATTTATTCTATTATTCATCTTTTGTTTGCAATTCTTCATTTGAACCATAAGGTCTACGCGGTGGGCGCTCGCCTAAATATTGATACAATCTGCATTCCAATTTTGCGTTGTATATCTTTCTGTTTTTGGTTGCCCACATTCCAAATGCACGTTCAAAGCCTTGATAACTTGTTATCGCATACAAACTCCAACAGTCAAGCGAGCGGAACATTCTGCCAAAATCTCTGTACAACTCTGCCAAATCTTCGTTGCCCATTAAACGCTCACCATATGGCGGATTGCTTATAATAACTCCATATTTATAACGTGATGAAATGTTGCGCATATCGTTTACTTCAAAGTGAATATACTTGGATAACCCGAAGTTTTCTGCGTGATGCTGGGCTAGCCTTATTGCCCTTTTATCTATATCAAATCCTGCGATACGTGGCTTTGCATCCCAATTGATTGCCTCTTCTGCTTGGCGCTTTGCATTAGCCATTAAACTAGGGTCAAATGCCAAGCTATTTTCTTCTAATAAAAACTTGCGCTTAAGCCCTGGTGCCATATTTAATGCAACCATTGCACATTCAATTGGTATCGTGCCACTGCCAGTAAAGGCATCTATCATAGGGCGTTCGGGATTCCAAACTGACAATTTAACGATTGCTGCTGCTATGGTTTCTTTTATTGGAGCTTCCCACACCATATCACGATAACCGCGCTTATGTAGCCCGTCACCAGTGGTGTCTAGTAGCACCGAACAAATGTCATTTACTATGCTAATTTCTATCTTAACAGCAATGCCGTCTTCGGGCAAACTGCGATACTTTTCACACAACTTTTTAACTATTGCTTTCTTTGAAACGCTCTGCAAACTTGACACCGCAAATAGCGTGCTGTCAATTGATTTTGCGTTTACTATTATCACACCATTTTGTGGGATTATGTCCGCCCAATTTAGCTGATGTACGCCGTCAAAAAGGTCATCAAAAGTGCTTGCTTCAAATTTAGCAAGTTCCACATAAACCTTACCCGCCGCCCTCAAGTGGAGGTTGCAGTTGATTACATCATCTACAGTGCCGTCAAAATAAAATCTGCCACGCTCTGAAGGCGCGTCAATTCCCAATGACCTAAGTTCCAATTTTGTTGCTGTTTCTATTCCAAAACCGCTTGTTACAATTATTTTCATAGCTATATTGTACTATATTTTACATAAAATAGCAATTGTTATTGTATCTATAAATTTTAATATCATATCGCCACCACTGCTTGCAAATATCGCGTAAAAAGTTTATAATGGATACAAAACTTATGTAAGTAGGAGCCATTATGATTATTGATTTTCATACACATATATTTCCAGATAAATTAGCGCCACGCGCACTGGGCACATTGTTGCACAACAGCAAGGATACCGGCTACACTCCCGTAACCGATATGACGGCCAATGGATTGCTAGCATATATGGACGCAAATAATATAGATAAATCCGTTATATTGCCCGTACTAACAAAGGCGTCGCAGCTAGTTACCACAAACACTTGGTCTGCTGGTTTAGCAAGCGACAGATTTATATGTTTCGGAGGCGTTTATCCACACACTGAAGACTATAAAGCAGATATCGATTATGTTGTAAGTTTAGGAATAAAAGGGTTGAAGTTTCACGCAGAATATCAAGATTTTTACGTAGATGACCCAAAAATGATAAAAATATATGACTATGCAATGTCAAAAGGATTAATAGTAATTCATCACGCAGGATACGACCCAATCGGCGTAGCCCCATATAAATCAAGCCCTATGCGCTTCCGCAAAGTAATAGACGCACTACAAGGTGGCACCTTTGTTGTAGGCCACTTGGGCGGACAATCACAATGGGACGATGTTGAAAAATACCTTGCCGGCACAAACGCATACATTGAAACTTCTATGGGATTTGACCACTACAGTCAAGCACAATTCTTGCGCATATTAGCAAAACACGACCCTAAAAAAATGCTGTTTGGCAGTGACTCACCTTGGAGCGACGCAAAAAAAGAAATCGCCGCCATAAAAAGTTTGCCAATATCAGATGAGATGAAAGCTGATATACTTGGCTTAAATGCAAAAAGGTTGTTAAATATATAGCGTTTAAATAAACATATCATTCAAACTAACTAAAAATATGTTGTTTTCTAGCTTGGCACAATTTATTAACGCGTCTGTAAAGCCGTTCAATGAAAAAAGATAATAATAACAATTGGTGCTGTAACTATTTTTTGCAAGCAGTGCCTTAAATTGCGCTAAATCAAAAGGCTCATTTGTGAGCTTACATTCTCCCAAAATATATTTTGTTTTATCCTTATCGGTTGCTAAAATATCTATCTCTTCTTGTGCTGTATATTTTTGTCCTTTGGTGTTTTGGCGAGTTACTTTGCCCCATTGACGTCCAATTTGTGTAAAATAAAATGGCAACTCTCTTTTTCTGTTGAGTTGTTTTAAGTATCTAATTGCAATCTTTTCAAAGGTTTGTGACGCAAAATGATGCAAATTATCGCAAATATTATATTCCCAAACATCATCAATATCACCTTCTTCAAGGCTAGAAAAATTG
>JAWXUT010000116.1:0-5094 GCA_044426075.1 Bacillota bacterium | reverse complement strand
GATAGTGATGATGAAGTTGCTGGCGGCGGCGAAGTCACAGATGATGAAAGTGACAGCGATGTTGGTGTGAGTGGTAGCACAACTGAGAATACTTGTTTGTGTTGCGCAACCGGCACAACGTATTTAGGCATTTGCAGTTGGATTTGGTTGGCAATCATAGTAGTAATTGTTCTTTTAATTCTTCTAGCAATAAGTTTATATAGCTTGTATGTCCACAAAAGATATAGATAAATACAATAAGAAAACAACATATTGAAAAGAGTATTTATCCATTTCACTTACTAAAAGGGCAACATAAACACAAAACACATAAAGCACGCACTAAAAAAACTGCGTGCTTTATTATTTTCTCAGTAATTTACAAAAAGTAAACTACTTTTCAAATATAATCACAGAAGGCTAAATATGTTGTCACAAATCTTGACAAAAATTATACAATATAGTATAATATAAATGCAAAAGCAAAAAATATAAGTAATGCTTCATAGCTTAAAGGAGGTTCAAAGTGAATATATATACAGATTTACAAAGTAAGTATAGCGAAACTAGTGTTATCTTGCTCGATGAAATATACAAGCTCTTTGATTATCTCAAAGCTGACAATGTAAGACAACAGTTGTGTAGGCTCGTAAAAGAGGGGCTGTTGATGCGTGGTGGCAATGGTATATACTATATGCCAAAGACCGCTATTGTTGGCGGGGTTTTGCCGATAGATTTTGAGCAAGCAATAACGAAGAAATTTATGCAAGGAGAAAGCAAGCAATATGGATACTATTCAGGGATGACAAAGCTATATAAGCTGAATATATGTAATCAAATGCCCAATATTAGAGAAGTGGTGAGCAATTTTGAATCATCAAGAAAAAGACAAATAAACTTTTGCGGACAAAAGGTCATTGTCAGAAAACCATTCTTTGAGATTACAAATAAGAATAAAGATGTGTTAGAGTTTCTTGATGTTGTGAGAATTGCATACAAATATGCAGACACAGAAAAAAGCAAAGTCACAGAGAAACTCATTGCGGAATATGCAAATAAAATTACAGCGACTGACATAATTAAGTATGTGGATTATTATCCTGCTAGTGTCGCAAAAATCATATTAAAGGAGTTTGCTATCAATGAAAATTTTGCATAAAGAAAGTGAATTGTTCACTGAACTATCAATGCTAGCATCTAATCATTATAAAATTGATGTTGACATAATAAAGCACGATTATTTTGTTTCATATGTGCTGAAAGCCATTGTTGAAGGTGTTCCAAATATTATATTTAAGGGTGGCACTAGTTTGAGCAAGTGTTTCAGAAAGATAAATCGCTATTCAGAAGACATTGATTTGACAATAGAAGAGAACGATAGCTTAACTGTTGGCAAACTAAAAGAGCTAAATAGAAAGGTTCTGAATTTGATACAAGAGCTTGAGTTTGAAATAACAAACATTGAAGACTTTAAGAGTGGAAGAAAAAATAATACCTATATTGGAAAGCTAGATAATAATACTTTTTCTAATAAGATTAAAATAGAAACTTTCTTTTCAGTAAAAAGCTATCCAAAAGAAAAGTGTTTTGTTTATAATTATATTTACTTATACTTAAAAGAGATAGGGCGATTAGACATATTAAAAGATTACAACACAACACCTTTTAATATAAATGTGCAGAGCAAAGATAGAACCTTTATAGACAAAACTTTTGCAATATGTGATTATTTTTTAAGAAAAGAGGCGGAGAGAAATTCTCGCCATTTGTATGACTTGCATAAATTAGTAAGTGATATTGAGGTGAATGACAAATTTTATAAGCTATTTGAGGATGTTAGAATAGATAGAAAGAAACTAGCTCCAAGGGTGAATTTGTCTGCTCAAGAAGGCTTTAATATAATCAGTTGCTTAAATATAATTAAAGAAAAAAGTTTTTATAAAAGCGACTACAATAACATAACAAACAACTTGCTTTTTGAGGATGTTTCTTATGAAGAATCTGTGAAAGTAATTGATAAAATAATTGATATTTTGCATAAAGTTTGATTTATAACCAACAATCAAGTAGAATTCAGATTGCCTTTAAATTGTAACATAAACACAAAACACATAAAGCACGCACTAAACAAACTGCGTGCTTTATTTTAGGGTGGGGGATTGTAAGTTTATTTTTTACAGTGGTTAAAGTGCTTGACAATGGTTCTGTTATGATATATAATAGTGTAAATTATAAAGTTACAAAGGAGTTTTCTAATATGAAAATATCGTCTAAACTTGCTATGGGCATACATATTGTTATTGCAATAGATCGTTTTGCTGGAGAATACAAAGTAACCTCGGAGTTTTTGTCGGGGAGTTTGTCGGTTAACCCAGTTATGGTGCGCCAAATTTTAGTTGGGCTAAAACATGAGGGAATAACCACTATAACTGATAGAAATAAGGGCATTGAATTGGCTAAAAGGCTAGATAAAATTTCAATGTATGATATTTATAAGGGTGTGGAATGTGCGGAAAAGAGCATTTTTGGGTTCCATACTAATCCAAATGAACGTTGTCCCGTTGGCGCAAATATTCACAACTTGTTGGACGATAGGTTTGACAATCTTCAAAGCGAACTTGAAAGTAATATGAAAAAGCAAAAACTATCGGACATTGCTGGTGATTTAAAACAAATTGAGATAGGGGGTGGCAATTAATATGGATTATGGATTTGTATCATTAATACCTATAATAGTTGTGTTGGCGTTAATTGTTGTATCTAAAAATGCGTTTGTATCTATAATTGCGGGGCTACTAACGGGTTCTGTTATTATTTTGATAGCAGAGGGCGAAACGCTAATGGCACTAAACTCTGTTGTTGGAGTTTTTGAAAGTTCTTCTAATGTTATGGTTATTTTCTTTGTTATGCTTGTTGGCGGATTGCTCGGATTAATGAGGCATAGCGGCGGGCTTAATGGCCTTATTTTGTATTTGAGTAGCCGTAAAGAAAAAGCGAATTCTAAGGTTAGTGCGCAATTATTTGTTATGCTTATTGGAATTTTGATGTTTGTTGACGCAACGAGTTCTGTTGCAACAACAGCGCTTGTAGGAAGACCACTTTTTTATCAAAACAAGTTGAGTAAAGATAGGCTTGGATTAATTTGCAATTCAACATCTTCTCCGATTGCGTGGATAATTCCCTTTGGTGGAGCAGCGGCACTTGTATCAGGCGCATTGAACAATGTTGAGGGCATAACCAATGGTTTTGAACTTACGCTTCGTGCTGTGCCTTTTCAATTTTATACCATAATATTAATGATTATCATTTTTTCATCAGTGGTTTTTAAGCGCGAATTTGGCAAAAAAAAGACAGAAGAAGAAATTTTAAGTCAATATAAATATGACAGCGAAGGAACCCTTGAGGGCAAGGCTAAAAATATGATTGTTCCGCTAGTTGTGTTAGTTGTATCAATTTTTGCACTATTGCTTATAACGGGTGGTGGCAATATTATGAACGGTGACGGCTCAATTTCGGTGTTTTTAGGCGGTATTATTGCAATTGCATTTAGCGTAATTTTTTATTCAATTCAAAAAATATCCAAAGTTTCGCAGTCAATACAATAGTGTTTTGACGGGATGAAAGATATGCTAGAGGTAACTATATTGCTGATAGTAGCTTTTGGGTTTTCGTCTATGATTGGCTATCTAGGCACGGCCAACTATCTTGTGCTTATAACTGCAAACTTGCCTTCAGCATTGCTACCAGTGCTTGCATTACTATTGTCTGCGATAATAGCTTTTTGCACGGGAACAAGTGCGGGAACGGTTCTTTTAATGATTCCTTTAATTATCCCAATGGCACTTGGCAATGAAGCAGCAATTGTGCTTTTAACGGGCGCAATTATATCTGGAAGCGTGTTTGGTGACCAAAATTCAGTGATTTCCGACACGGTTATTATGACTTCTTCAATGATAGGTATAGACCCAATTGACCACTTCAAAACACAAATTCCCTACACCGCACTGGCAGTTGGGATTTCCGCAGTTTTGTATTTTATTGCAGGACTAGTTATTTAGTTAGGAGAATGTATAATGCAAATTAAACAAATTTATGAAGCTTTTGATAGCATAGGATGCCTAACGTTTGCAACAGTTGACGAGAATCACTGCCCGCAAACAAGAATAGCCCACCTTCGCGGTTATGATGACAAAGGTATATATTTTATGACAATGTATACAAAGCAATTTTACAGACAGCTTAAAGAAAACGGCTATGTTTCTATTTGTGGCATGAGCGCGAGTGCAAATGTTGTACACGATGAAAATGGAAAACCTACCTTTAATGACGGCTATACAATTAGACTGACTGGCAAAGTACGAGAAGTTCCTATGCAAGAAATTATAGATAAAAACAATCCAATATTCAACTTTTGCATAGCCGACCAACAAAAATACAATGCAATGGTTGTATTTTGTATTGAAAGCGGAGCGGGTGAAATTTATGATTACGATTTTACTGCACGCATAAGAGAAAACAAACTTGATAGAACATATTTTGCATATAATGGCGCAAGCCCAGCCCCAAGAGGACTCAAAATAAACCAAGATAAATGTATAAAATGCGGAATATGCCAGCAAAATTGTTCATTTAAAGCAATATCTTGTGACAATAACGGCTTTACAATTGATCCATCACGCTGCGATGAATGTGGCGATTGTGTAATAAATTGTCCTGTAAATGCAGTATTGCAATAAATGAAATTGCAACTCCGTTGCCAGTGAAATTTCTAACGGAATGAAATTTGCAAGCAAATGAAAGTCGCTTGCGCGAATTATGGATAAAATTATATAAATGCTGTTGTTTATGTAACTGATAAATCATAAGATTGTAGGGTGCGTTAGTCCCCTGACGCCCGCATCCTTTTTGCAATTTCCTCGCCGTTGTTTATTCGTTCGCCGTTGTTTGCGTCACGGATAAATCATATAATCGTAGGGTGGTAGTCCTCTGACGCCCGCATCCATATTAAAATTATTGGCAATAACAAACGTAATTTTACAAAGTTAACATCGTCGTGTCCTTGATATTTGAATGAAACAAACAATAGAAATAACCCAAACTTGCGATAAGGTGGCG
>JAWXUT010000115.1:0-5142 GCA_044426075.1 Bacillota bacterium | reverse complement strand
CGGATTGATGAGCATCTTTCAACAACACCAACAATCAAATTAACACAATTTAAGCCTAATTGCAAACAAGTTCTGCTGTTAGGCTTTCTTTTTAGAAGGGTGTGAATTTTTGACATACTCCCAAAAGATATAATTTTAAAAGAAAAAGCAGACAAAACACTGCCCACAATAAAAAACACGCCGTTCGAGTTCGAACGACGTGCGTTTGGCGGAGAAGCCGGGATTTGAACCCGGGCTACCTTTCACAGTACTACTCCCTTAGCAGGGGAGCCCCTTCAGCCACTTGGGTACTTCTCCATATTATTATTTGTTAGCTCTGTTATGATATCATATATTGCAAATGGTGTCAAGAGTTTGTTTGTAGTTTTTATAGAATGTGTAATTTTTGAAAATGCGATGTGGATTTTTGGATTGTATAGTTTGTTCGTTTAAGCAATAACGGCGAATGAATAAGCAACGGCGGATAAATGCAATGCGGATTGCGGGAGCCAGAGGACTAACTCCCCTACGATTATATGTGATTCGCGAACATATATAATCAACCCTTTATGGGTTCTTCACATATTATTATGATTAACTAAAAGGAGCTATAAAGATTTATTTTCTTTGCAGCCCCTATTTAGATTGTGGATATTGCGGGATTTGATTATTTGCCTCTTATTGCATCTATAGGTCTTTCGGAAGCTATTTTTTTGACTGGCAAGAATGAGGCGATAAAGGCGGTTGCCATACTTATTGCAAATATTAAGGCAAATTGTCTAATTGATACCATAAATAGTTTTATGGTTATATCGAGTTCTTCCGCTAAAAAATTGTTTCCAACATTAGCAATTGCAGTTGTTGCTATGCTTGCAAGCACAAAACAAATGCAGCTTATGATAAGACTTTCGGCAAAGAAGATTTTAAATACGTCGTTACTTCTGCTTCCTATTGCGCGCAAAATGCCAATTTCACTCCGCTTGTAGTTTATAGAAACAGAGATAAAATTGTACATCATAAGCATAGAAAATATCGCAAATGCAATGCCCACATATAGGAATAATTCAGTTATTTCGACGAGTATTGACGACACGCTTTCTACGACATCCAAAAGGGGTGTAAAAGTTTTGTAGATGACCGCATCGCCGTCTTCTAATCCGAGTGAGATAATTTCTTTAACCTCTTTTGCTTCAGTTGGAAGCAATATATACAAGCCAGAATATATGTGCGGAACCAATGCGTTAGCTTCTGCCATATCTGCTGAAGCCACAATAACGGTGGAATCTAGCGAGGTTAAGCCTACCACATTTGCCTCAATATAGTTGTACTGATTAGATTGTATGCTAAGTTCTCCACTAAGTTTTGTTAACACTTCATCGACGTTCGCAAATAGTATATCTCTGATGTATTGCGTTATATCATCTACCAATTCAACGAAAAATGGGTCGTTAAAATCTTCATAATAGAAGGATGCGGATATTGCGATTATTGCTTTTAATTGGTCTTGCGTGAGTGAAGTTACTGTTACATCATCAGTTACACCATAGTTTGCTAAATATTCTTTTGCAATATTTATAGCATTTGTTTCGGGGTCTAACGTATCATCGCAATAGTCACCACAAAAGAATGCAAAATACTCATATAATTCTTCATCCGTAAATGTATTATCGTGCAAAAAGCTATAAACTATATTCGCTGGCAACATTTTTTGTGCATCTATGAGATTTAAATAATTATCGCTATTAAATGATATGTCATTGTCGCAAACAGGGTCTAATCCATTTAAGCTGATCAAGCCATATTCATCAAAACACGAGTTTATTGTGTAAGTAATATACGTTGTAGAAGCCAAATAGAACTCCTCAGAAATCAATATATCGTTGCCAGTTAAGGTGCCCCCATTGTAGTAGGTTA
This sequence comes from Bacillota bacterium, assembly GCA_044426075.1. GTDB lineage: Bacteria > Bacillota > Clostridia > Christensenellales > DTU072 > JAWXUT01. The sequence goes on along the minus strand of JAWXUT010000115.1, from coordinate 3,249 downwards.
TGTAGTTGGCATCTTTATCAAAGGTCTCAATGCGCGACAAAGTTCCATCTCGGCCAGATGCTGCGGTTTCTGAATAGTGATACATTACACATATTGATCCGTTGTTAGAATTGTTGCCGACTTCTACCGCTAGCGACTCAAAAAGATCATCACAAACAACCATTGCACGTGATAAACTATTTGACAGATCTAAACTTAATTCGTATTGTAAGTCATAGGAATAATTGTCGGATGAGCTGGTTTTTAACTCGTCATAAGTTGCATCATCTTGCAATCCCGTGTCAAAGAAACCTGTTATTTTGTAATAATCACCGTTTATTGAAATAACTAGGTCTTGTTGCAAAAACGCTTCTTTGGTTGCGAAAACTGTCTTGTTTAGATACCCAAAATCCTCATAACTACTTGCAGAATATAACCTTATGCCATTCTCTTGCATAGCTTCAAACATATAGTAGCTTAGCATAATCTCATCAGTTTCTGTTGGAAGACTGCCAGTAACCTCATATCCAAAACTGCTGAAATCTTCACTAGTCATAGTGACAACAGAGGTGATTCCACTATAATAAAACAAGGAAGAATCGTTGTGGTCTAGCGAAAGATCCAGCCCCGAGGTAGACAGCTTAGGCACACTTGGGGTTGATAAAGATTGTTGCAAACTCTCCATTTGCTCTTCAGTTAAACCGCTAGAGCTGTAATATTCAGTGTAATTATTGTAGTATTTTATTTGCTGTTGTAGCGTTGCTGTTTCATAGCCATTGCTAGCAATTGCATCATAATAAGCATCAACATAATTAAAGCTTGCTGCCGTGTCCATAAGCCCAAAAGTTGTAAATGCAACAAGGCACAAAAATATTGTGAAGGCTAGCCTTATGGGTTTTGCGCGCAAGGGACTAGCGCCCATTTTAAATGCTTTTGTAAGGGGTAGTTTAGAAGCAATCATTTTGCCACTATCTGTAGTTTGGGTTGATGTGATGCTGTCTTCTTTAGTTGCGCTAAAATGGTGTTTTGATTTGCTAGGAGTGCGAACGCCCGATATGTAATCTTTGATTAGTTTTGCGTCGTCATCACTCAGTGCGTAGCCACCCACAAACTGCGATTCTAAGGTGTCGTTAGTTGTGCTAACTGTGGTGTTCTTTGTTTCATCGCTGATAACTGCGCCGTCAGCAAGCTCAATTATGCGGTCGGCATAGAGCTCTGCATTTTCTCTGTCGTGTGACACAATAATTACTAGCTTGTCTTTGCCCAGTTTTCGCAGTGTGTCAAATACTGATGCACCCGTGTTGGAATCAAGCGCGCCAGTAGGCTCATCTGCCATAATAATTTGGGGGTCTTTTATGAGTGCTCGCGCAATTGCAACTCGCTGTTTTTGTCCGCCAGATAACTCGTTGGGCTTACGATTGCCGAGCCCTGCTAAATCAACTTGTTGAAGAATGTTGGCTATATCTTCAGTTGTGGCTTTTTTGCCCTGCAATTCTAACGCTAAGCCAATGTTGACGCCCACGCTGAATTCCTCTAATATATTGTATTCTTGAAAAATAAATCCCAAATATGTGTTGCGATATGAGTCGTAATCGCTTTGCTTAAAATTAACACTGCTCTGCCCATTTATTTCAAAATGTCCCGTTGTTGGCACATCAAGCCCACCAAGTAAATTAAGCAATGTGCTCTTGCCACTACCGCTTTTGCCGAGCAAAAATACCACACCAGTGTCGGCAAGGGTTAAGTTGATGCCATTAAGCGCTACAACACGAACGCCTTTTTTAGGTTGATACTCTTTGCCAAGATTTTTAATTACTATCATAATAATTCTCCTATAGATACAGTTTCTTATACATAACAGCCCATCATTGCAGCTTGTCCTAGATTTTACAACAAAACAAAGAAAGTATATAAATTAATATATTTGTAAAATTATAGAAAGATGTCGGCGTTAGCTAGATGTAACAAAATTGTTCACAACGTGCGGTGTGTGTAAAAGAATAGAAAATTAACGCCTTTAATATATATCCATTATATAACTAAATCGTTAGTAAGTCAATACTTGTTTTTTGCAAGAAATTTGTGCGAAGAAATGCAAGAACTTTGCCGAACAAGCAAGATTTATAAGAATGATTGTTGTAATTTGAAAAAAGTTTAAATATAATGTAAATTAACAAAACGGTATTAATGTGCAAAAATGCGCGAATAAGGCTGTTTTTGGGTGGTGAAATGGCAAAAAGAGGCTATTTTTTTTGGGAGGGTTGGTTTTGGGTGGATTGTAAGAGGCGGGAATTTTATTAAAAATGTAAAATTTGAAGATATGAGGGTGTTCCACAACATACTAAAAAATTTTTGGGTTGAAATTTTTGGGAGGGTGTTTTTGTAATATAAAACAAGAGCAAAAAGAAACAAAAATGTCAATATACTCTAGAAAACTTTTTAAAAGTGTTAGTTTTGGAAGGTCGAAAAATTTTAATTGTTCAACGAGGAACATTTTCAGTGTTCCACGAGAAACAATAAAAACCACCGTTAAACAGTGGTTTTTGTGTGGTTTTTAATAATGTGCTGTAATGGCAAGATGTTTTCTTATATAATATTAAAAAAGTAGGGTTTTGAACGCGGTGTAGTAGATATCTATTGATTTATAGAAGTCGGTTAGGGCAACGCATTCGTCATCTTGGTGAATTGTTGATTTTGTATGTGGGAACACGGGCCCAAAGGCAACGCCTAAAGGTAGTGCGCGCGCATAGGTGCCTCCGCCAATTGCAATTGGTTGCTCGTTGGTGCCCATAACTGAGTTGTAGGCATCAAGTAGCGTTGCAACTAGTGGGTGCTCGGGCGACACGTAAAGTGGTTTTTGTATGTGCTCGGCGGTAACTTGCCAGTCACTAAACTCGTGTTGTAGTTTTTGCAATATGTCGGTGTGGGATATTGAAATTGGGTGGCGGATATCCACGGTAAATTCCATTTTGTTGTTTGCTATTGTTGCAGTGGTTAAATTTATGGTCAAATTGCCACTTTTTTCATCAGAAACAGCTAAATCTAGTCCACTTCCGTCATAATTGCAGAATCCCGCGTAAAGCCTATTGTATGTTGCGTGAGAAAGTCCAAGTGCTCCCATAAGTGAAACAAGGGCATTGGTGCCTTCTTCTGGGGTGCTTGCGTGCGCGGATTTGCCGTGTGCGGTTAGTGTCAATTTGCCGTTTTCTACTGCGGTAGAAAGACCTCCCATTTTTGCAAGCGACTGCACCAACTTGTTTTCTGTAACCG
>JAWXUT010000007.1:0-31944 GCA_044426075.1 Bacillota bacterium | reverse complement strand
TGTGGCAGAACGGGTGACACGGTTGATATGTTAGTTACCGGACCTACTGGGCTACAAATATGTAATTATTGTGTAGAAACTGCAATGGGTATTCTTGAAGAACACGAGGATCATTTTGACGAAGAAGAGGATTTGGAGTCAGAAAAAGCTATAAATCTATTAAAACCGCACGAATTAAAGGCGAAATTAGATGAATTTATTGTTGGCCAAGATACTGCAAAGAAAATTCTTAGCGTAGCAGTATACAATCATTACAAACGCATTGAGCACGGTGTTAGTGGCGGAAAATACAGTGATGTTGTGCTAGATAAAAGCAATGTTTTGATGTTGGGGCCAACTGGTTCTGGCAAAACACTACTTGCAAAAACACTTGCAAATATATTAAATGTTCCATTTGCAATTGCAGATGCAACAGCGCTAACCGAAGCAGGTTATGTAGGCGAAGATGTAGAAAATATATTATTAAAGCTAATTAAAAGCGCTGGCGATGATATTTCTCGCGCAGAACACGGCATTATTTATATCGATGAAATCGACAAAATTTGCAGAAAAGGCGAAAATATGTCAATAACTCGCGACGTTTCTGGCGAAGGCGTGCAACAAGCGCTTCTAAAAATAATTGAGAGCACTGTTGCCAATGTTCCTCCACAAGGCGGAAGAAAGCACCCTCAACAAGAGTGTTTGCAAATTGACACAACCAACATTTTATTTATATGTGGCGGGGCTTTTGTAGGACTTGATAAGCTTGTTGTTAAGAGAAAAGATGATAGTGGCATTGGTTTCAATGCAGTGCTTCGCTCTGAAGAAAATAGCTACAACGGTATGATTGAAGCCTTGCAACCCGATGATTTAATTAGTTATGGTTTGATTCCAGAATTTGTAGGCAGAATGCCTATTATTACGGCGCTTGAACCACTTGATGAAAAGGCACTTGTTCGTATATTGTTGGAACCTAAAAATGCTATTATCAGCCAATATAAAAAATTATTGGATTATGATAATGTTGATTTGGTTTTTGATGATGAGGCAATTCACGCTATAGCAAAGCGCGCTATTCAATTGAAAACTGGCGCAAGAGGGTTGCGAACAATAGTTGAAAATTCCATAATAGATATTATGTATGATATCCCAGAACAAGGCGATGTGCAAGAAATTCGCATCACCGCTGACACAATAAATAATAAAAAACCACCTATTGTGGTTAAAAAGGCTGGTTGATAGAATTACAACTATTACCAGTATAAATTAAATATAGATTATTGATTGTTGTATATTAATATGATATAATCTAAGCACAAATGAGGACAATATGAACAGTTATTTAGCAATTAAAACATCTGTAGTGGCTACACCAAAGTCGATGAAAATTATTCCACTTGAGAGCCATGAAGATTTGCTTATGTTTAATTTTGACACGATGATTGGCCAAGACATTGTTTTAATGTACGGCAATTCGGATGCAAAACTAAGCGATTTAATCAAAAATATAGGCGTGGTTGGAACAATAGAACAAGTTCTAACCAATCCTTTTGACGAAAAAACAACACTAGGCGTTGATATTAAAGACTATGTAATGCTAGAAAATTGCACAGAGGATGTTGCAATAATTGCAAGCAGCGAAGTTTCACCATATATTCACGAAGTTAAAGACGCAGAACGCATAGATGTTCTTTTAAGGCAAGCGGAAGTGGCATACAAAGATTATCTTGATGCTATAGGAAGCGATGAGTCTCTTTTTGATAAAGATAACATCATTGCTAGTATCGATGCAATAATGGATGGCACTGAAGAAACACAAACACCTTTTAGTACACTTTTCAGCATAGACGATAGGCTTACAGCATTTATTGCGGATATCATAAAAGCAACCGCTCTTGTTGATTTAGAAAAATCTGTTGAGACTGCAGTGGCAAATGCAGCTGCCGAAAATCACCGTGAATTTTACGCTCGCGAGAAAATTAAAGCATTGACAGAAGAACTTGACGGCGAGAACGAAGTTGAAGATTATTTAACTAAGATTGATGAGTTAGAAGCTGACAAAGCTGTTAAAACAAAGCTAACTAAAGAGGCAAGACGCATCAATAAAACAGCACCTTCTTCACCAGATATGGCTATATTAAAGAATTATTTGGATTCGTTATTGGAGTTGCCTTGGAAGAAGTGTACAAAAGATAATGATGACTTATCACGTGCAGAAGATATATTAAATGAAGATCATTATGGGCTAGAAAAGGTAAAAGAGAGGCTGTTGGAAGCACTTGCGGTGCGTAAATTAAGCACAACTGGACGTAGCCCAATAATCTGTTTAGTTGGACCTCCAGGAACGGGAAAAACGTCAATTGCCGAATCAATTGCACGCGCAATGGATAAAAAATTTGTTCGTTTAAGTCTGGGCGGAATCAAAGACGAAGCGGATATAAGAGGGCACAGAAAGACCTATGTTGGCGCAATGGCTGGCAGAATTATTGACAGTGTAAAGCAAGCGGGCAGTGCAAATCCAGTATTTTTAATGGACGAAATAGATAAAATGGCGAGTAGCTATAGGGGTGACCCAGCTAGCGCGCTACTAGAAGTGTTGGATCCAGCACAAAATGTCAGTTTCCGTGATCATTATGTAGAATTGCCTTTTGATTTGAGCCAAGTTTTGTTCATCACAACAGCAAACTACATAAATGATATTGCAGAGCCTCTACTAGATAGAATGGAAGTTATAGAACTTAGCGGATACACAACTCCAGAAAAAATGGAAATTGCAAAACGCTATTTGGTGCCTAAAGCATATAAAAATAATGGAATTGCTGAAGAATGGCTTTCAATTGAAGACAGCGCCATTTCAACTATAATAGAAAAATATACTCGTGAGAGTGGCGTGCGCGGATTGGAAAAATCAATCAACAGCCTTGCTAGAAAAATTGCAAGAAAAAATGTTGACAAAGATGCGCACGAACTAACCATTGTTAACAACGATAATCTAATTGAATTTTTGGGCGAAGAAAAAGTAAATTATGCTCTTGTAGAAGAAAATGATGAAGTTGGCGTTGTAAATGGTCTTGCGTGGACACAATCGGGTGGTGCAACCTTACAAATTGAAGTTTCACTTATGAAAGGTAAGGGTGTTGTGAACCTAACTGGCAGCCTTGGCGATGTTATGAAAGAGAGCGCCAACATTGCTGTAAGTTATTGCAGAACTCACGCAAAAGAACTTGGGATAAATGAGGATTTCTATGCAAATCAAGACATACACATCCACGTTCCAGAGGGTGGCACGCCAAAAGACGGACCATCTGCGGGTGTTACAATAACAACTGCGCTAGTTTCAGCACTAACTGGAAAACCCGTTGATCGCCTTGTTGCAATGACTGGTGAAGTTACTTTGCGCGGAAAGGTGTTGCCAATTGGTGGGTTGAAAGAAAAATGCCTAGCTGCGGTACGTGCTGGTGTAAAAAAAGTATTTGTACCTAAAGAAAATAAGCGCGATTATAACGAATTGCCAGACATAGTTAAAGAAAGTTTAGAATTTATCTTTGTTGACAATGTTAAATCGGTGCTAAATGGAGCCATAAAATGATAATAAAAAATGCACAATTTGTAACATCCGTTGCAAGTGACAAAAATATATTAGAAAGCGGATTGCCAGAAATTGCGGTTGCCGGAAAATCAAATGTAGGTAAAAGTTCATTTATTAACTTTATAACCAATCATGGAAAACTTGCAAAAACAAGCAAAGAACCAGGTAGAACGCGCTTAGTAAACTATTTTTCTTGCAATAACAACCAATTTATGTTAGTTGATTTGCCAGGATATGGATTTGCACGTGTTTCTGATGCCGAAAAAGAAAAATGGGGCACGCTAATTGAAGGATATTTACAAAATAGCAAAACACTACGTAGCGTATTTGTATTGCTAGATATCCGCAGAGTGCCAAGCGATGACGACAAAATGATGATAAACTATTTGCATCATTATTGCATTCCAATGACAATTATTGCAACAAAAGCTGATAAATTAACGCGAAATGAGTTGAATAAAAACATACGCGTGTTAGCTCAAACTCTAGCAATTGGAATTGATAATATTTTTGTAACATCATCTTTTAAGAAAACTGGTGCAGAAAAGGTGTTTGCCAGAATTGAAGATTTAATTGCTCCGCGCGAAGAGGTTGCAGAGGATGAATCTTTAGAAGAAGAAATTGTTAACGAAGAGGGCTAAAAGCACAAAAAAATTATCTTAAAGGGGCTGTATTTTTATTTTCAGCCCCTTTTTTATATTTATCTTGGGTAAACGGGCAGACTAAAAACTTCAGTACAAACATCTTCACCATACTCTTCAGCTGGCGAAATGTTTGCATAGCCACAAGTTTGCAATACAACCATAACATCTGCAATAATTTGTGCAATCAATGTTACGCAACAAGTAATGGTAGCTGTTGTTCCATCGCTGCTTATTGTTCCTATAGCAGAATTTACGCTTGCAATAACATTTAAACTATATGGCACTAGGGCTTCCCTTGGTACACGCAACAAAATATCTTGCGTGTATGTAACTGTACTCGTTCCAGTTATTGTGCTTCCACTTGAGTCGGTAGCAGTTACAGTTAAAGGAATCTCAACTGTGTATTGCACTCTACTACAACGACTATTGTCAATTGATGTTATAGTCTGACTTGTTATATCAACGGTGCCAGTGCTTTCTGCGCTTACATAATCTACGGGCGTTCCACTAGAAAATGTTAGAGCAATTTCTCTGCTTTCATCTGTAAACTTATTTATGCTAGAATCAAACACACGCTCTAATTGAACGCATATTTTTTCAGGCGGACTACATGTTCTTATATTACATGACATATAAATTACCTCCATATTAATTTATACTATAACTTATGTAGTCAAATTGTTTTGTGTGCAAAGGGTTGTGTACAATTGGATTAAATTTAGCGATTTTTACAATTTAGACTAGTCTAATATATAATATATAGCTAGACTACTATAAACATTTTTGGTTACTTTATATACATATTTTGCATATATTTCATAAAAATAAGCACTTTATCATAAATGTGCCCTATAATGATGCATCTATAGCCTGTAAATTTCATAAAAATTGCAAAAATTTTAGTAAAATGTAGTGATTTTGTGATATAAATCTGTAAAAAGATAAATAAAATTGTATATAAAATCCATACAGAAGTGTAAAAAAATTAACTAGCAATGTATTATTGTTGGAATACTTAAAATAGATAAATTCTTGACTTTATCGCCCTTTTCTTTCAATATTTATGCAATCTATTCGCAAAACTTGTGTTTTGCGAATAGATACAAGCGTGTTTTTATCACTTCTCTCGCCGTTATTTGCGAAGAATTTTATAAATTTCACCAACTTTTCTATCTAGTTATGTTATAAAGATTTATTGTTTTCCGCCATTGTTCGCGTTAAACATTCTGACAAAGCTAATTTGCAGTGTTCGTATGTCAAACCGCCTTGCATATAAGCAATGTATGGTGCCTTAATTGGTGAATCCGCACTGAGTTCAATTGACGCTCCTTGCATAAAACTACCGGCCGCCATTATAACTTGTTCTTGGTATCCTGGCATATCCCAAGGCTCTGGTGTTACATAACTATCTACTGGTGACGCATACTGCACGCCTTGCACAAAGCTGACCAATTCATCTGATGTATTGAATTCAATAGCGCGGATAATGTCTTTGGGGTAACTTTCTGGGCTAGGGCTCACATTATAGCCCAAGCTGCTATATGCTTTACCTACTAAAACACACCCTTTTAATGCATTTTTTACAACTGAAGGCGCTAAAAATACTCCTTGATAAAATGGTAAATATGATGCATTATATGAACCTACTTCTGCTCCAATAGAAGGAGATGTCAATCTATATGAGATATGTTTTATTACATCACTTTTCCCAGCAATATATCCGCCAGTAGGAGCAATTCCTCCACCAGGGTTCTTAATTAATGACCCTATTATAACATCTGCACCAACTTCTGTTGGTTCAATAGTATCAACAAATTCGCCATAGCAGTTATCTACGGCAACAATGGTTGTTGGGGATAGTTTTTTGATGAAATTAACCGCCTCTTCTATCTCTGCAATACTCAATGCTTCACGCCAAGAATACCCTCTTGATCGTGTCATAAAAACAACTTTTGGTGCTTTATTTGCAGAAAAATAAGCAGAAATAGCATTATAATCTATCTTATTATCCTTAATATCAATTACAGAATAACCTATGCCATAATCACGCAATGAACCATTATCTTCACCGCTTATTACGTCTTGCAATGTGTCATATGGCGCGCCAGTTATGCACAACAAATTGTCTCCAGTTTTTAGCATTCCAAACAAAGCAATTGTCAGTGCGTGTGTACCACTTAAAATATTTGGTGAAACTAGTGCCTCTTCAGCGCCAAATATTGTTGCAAAAACCTTTCCTAATGTGTCTCTGCCAACATCATCATATCCATATCCGGTTGTACCTACAAAATGCCTAGCAGAAATTTGATGTTGTCTGAATGCATCAATGACCTTTTTTTGGTTATATTCTGCCCTTTTATCTATTTTTTTAAACAACTCTTGCGCGCTAATCTCAGCGTCTTCAATAAGTTTTGAAATTTTTTCTATCATCTTACTACCCTCTTTTTTTAAGTATTTTTGCTAAATTTTCGTCAAATTCTGTGCAATATGGATCAAATATTGTAGCATTTGGATATTGCAATCTAAACCACGTATCTTGCCTTTTTGCGTATGCGCGCGTATTTTTTACAATAGCATCTCGTACCTCTTCAATGCTAATTTTATTGTCAAAATAACCATTCCACTCTTTGTATCCTATGCCTTGCATTGATTGCATATCAAAAGTTACTCCGCTATCAAGTAGCGTCTTTATTTCAGATTCTAGCCCACTTTTAAGCATAATATCTACCCTTTTTGCTATATTTTTCAACAAAATATCTCTATCTGACGCTATAAGTGAATACATATCACAATCAAGTTCTGCAACTTTTTCTACATTTTGTTCTGAAAATTTTCCACCAGTTCCAACACAAACTTCAAGCGCTCTCATCATACGCTTTACATTGTTGTAATGAATTTTTTCAGCGCTTGTTGGATCCAATTCTAGCAGTTTATTGTGCATTGCAATTTTTCCATACATTTCAAGTTCATTTTCTAAACTTATACGAACTTCGGGGTCAATTTGTGTGCCATAATCCATTTTGTACAACAAACTTGTGATATATAGCCCAGTTCCACCAACAATAATTGGCGTTTTGCCCCTAGATTCAATATCTTTTATGCATCTAAGCGCATTTTCTTTGTATTCAACAACACTGTATGCGCACTTTGGATCAACTACATCTATCATATGGATAGGCACACCTAGCTGGCTGGCGTTCTCTTTTGCTGTTCCAATATCCATACCAGTATATATTTGCATAGAATCGGCAGAAATCAACTCTCCTCCAACCTCTTTTGCAACCGCTGTGGCTAATTTCGTCTTGCCAGTTGCCGTTGAACCTCCTATAACAATAACCACTATACTCGCCTCCTAAAAAGCTTCTCAATTTCGGATTTTGAATATTCAATGTATGTTGGTCTGCCGTGAGGACATCTGAGCGGCATATTATTATGCACAAAGTAATCCATAACTATAGCAATTTGCTGCTTATTTAGGCAATCTCCGCCTTTAATTGCAGCCCTACATGCAACTCTAGCCAGTTTATCCTTTAATATTGTGCTCATGCCAGAAACTTCAACATTGCTCTTTAAAATATCTGCAATAAATTTTTCACAGTCTATATCGCATAAATCTACAGGAACCGCAGAAATTCTTATGGCATTTGCGCCAAACTCCTCAATTTCAAAACCCATAGCATCAAGTTCATTTTTGACGGATAGGATTTTATTAATTTCATTTGCACTACTTTCAAATATATAAGGCATTAACATAGATTGCACTGCAATTGTATCACTTTTAGCCGCCATTAATTTATCATATAGCAGCCTTTCGTGCGTTGCGTGTTGGTCTATCATAATAAGTTTTTCGCCACATTCAACCAAAATATATGTATTAAATGCTTGCCCAACAATGCTAAATTGTGTTTCAATATGCGCTTTAGGCTCAACTTTAACAATATCAACTTGAGGTGTAGGCTCTATTTTTTGGTTTAAAGACACTGCGGTGTTATTGTTAAAAATAAAGTCCTTGTGCTCATTGTGCTGAGTATCCCCACTTTTTAGCATATAAAATGGAGGAATATCAACCTCTTTTTCTACAATTATGTCAGAAAATTTTGGAAACTCAACTGCTTGCTTCTTTTCATCTTGCTCAATAGGCTTTACAAACAGTGTTGGTGTGGATTCTTCGTTTTTAATAACAACGTCTTCGATTATTGTGCTATGCTTTTTAAATAAATCCTCTTGTCTAGAAAACTCCACATATTCAAGAGCCTCTTTAACTGCGTGATAAACAGCACCAGCAACGCTTCTTCCGTTAGAAAACCGCACCTCGCGCTTGTTTGGATGCACATTTATATCCACCTCATCAAACGGCATAATTATGCTTAACACAAAAATTGGAAAACATCTGTGCATCAACCTTTCGCCATACGCATTTTGCACGCTAGCTGATATTGTTTGGTCGGATATTACACGGCCATTTACAATTATGGTTTGGCTGCCTCTAGTATTTTTATGTACGCTAGAATCAGAAATATATCCTTTTACAAAAATGTTATTTGTGCTCTCGTAGTCAACTGCAATCAAATTTTCTGATATTTTGGGGGGATAAACAGCTTTTATCGCACCCATTAACCCGTCTCCGGCAGAACTTATTTTGAGTTCATCATCAGCATAAAAGTTTATTGCAATATCCGGATTTGATAATATTATATTAGTAATAACGCTTGTAACATAATTTTCTTCGTGGTGTTTTGCCTTTAAAAATTTGAATCGCGCGGGCACATTAAAAAACAAATTTTTAACTGAAACAACTGTTCCGTTGGTAATTGCTGCATCATTTAAAGTGCTTTTGTTGTTAATAAACACGATTTCCGCGCCTATATCAGATTGCATATATTTTGACTTGATAGAAAATTCGCTTACCGCAGAAATACTTGCTAAAGCCTCGCCCCTAAATCCTAAAGTTGATATGGTGTTTAAATCGTCTGCCGAGTCAATTTTACTGGTTGCGTGTGGCAAAACAGTTTTATAGAGTTCCTCTTTTGGAATTCCACAACCGTTATCAACCACCTCAATTGATTTAATTCCGCCATGTTTTATATGCACCGAAACAGTGCTTGCGCCCGCATCAATGCTGTTTTCAACAAGTTCTTTAACAATAGAAGCCGGATTTTCTACTACTTCACCCGCAGAAATTCTATTATATATTGTACTATCTAATATGTTTATTTTCATCTTTTCTTCTTACCTTTTTTCGCCCCAAAGTTTTTTTGCAAATCTGCAAGAATAGTGTATGCTTCCTCTGGAGAACAACTTTTTAGATTAATATCTGCAAGAACAGAAGAAATTTCTCTGAATTTATCATCAATATCATCAAAGAATCCATATTGTCCAACCACAGTAGAATTTGCATTTGTGGCGTTTTCAATACATTTAATAACGCTTGTTGAACTAGAATCACTTGCAGTCATGGCATTCATTAACATCTGTGCGCGACTAATAACATCTTTGTGTATGCCCGCAAGCTCCGCAACTTCAATGCCAAAACTCTTGCTAGCGCCACCCCTTGCAATCTTGTATAAAAATGTTATGCCATTTTTGCCTTCACTGATTAACACGTGATAATTTTTAACATTGGGAGCAATCGATTCAAGCTCACTCATCTCGTGATAATGCGTTGCAAAAAGTGTTTTTGCTTTCAATTTTAAAGAAATATGCTCAACAATACTCCACGCAATAGATAATCCGTCAACAGTTGAAGTGCCTCTTCCGACCTCATCTAATATAAGCAAACTCTTGTTTGTTGCATTGTTAAGAATATTAGCCATTTCTGTCATTTCCACCATAAAAGTGCTTTGACCATATGCTAAATTGTCACTTGCACCTATCCTTGTGAATATTCTGTCAACCAAACAGATCTTTGCACTATCTGCCGGAACAAATGAACCTATGTGTGCCATAAGTACAATTAATGCCACTTGACGCATATATGTGCTTTTGCCCGCCATATTTGGTCCCGTTACTATTAATGTGCTTTCTGCATCGCTTAAAATGGTGTCGTTTGGCACAAATTCGTAGGATTTTTTGATTGCTTCAACAACTGGATGCCTTCCACCCTCAATTTCAATAGTGGTGTTTTGTGCGGATATATTTGGCCTAACATATTTATTTACAACTGCAACTTCTGCAATCGCACGCAAACTATCAATCCACGCAATTGACATAGAGTTTACTTGAAGCTTATCAATAACATCTAACAAAGTAGCTTTAATTTCACTGAAAAGACGCAACTCTAACACCGCATATTTTTCGTCAGCGTGCAAAATTTTGTCTTCCATTTCCTTCAACTCAGTTGTAAAGAACCTTTCGCCATTTGCAAGTGTTTGTTTGCGGATAAAATGATCGGGAACTGAGTCTTTATATAAATTTGTAACCTCAATATAATAGCCAAATATGCGATTATATCTAACTTTTAATGGTTTAATGTTGGTTTCCGCGCGCAATCTAGCTTCATATTCACTCAGCCATAATTTCGCATTTTTGCCAATATTTCTGTACTCATCTAACTCAGCATTGTAGCCTTCTTTTATTATTCTATTCTCATTTTCTTCATTACTTAGACTACTATAGATTGCGCTATCAAGCAATACAACCAACTCTTCCAGCAAACTTATGCTGTTTGCGCAATGCACTAAGTAATGCGATTTTTTGCTAGATAATGCCTCAATAACTGCGGGCATTTGCCTTAATGAATCAGCAATAGTCAAACATTCTTTAGGATTAATTGTTCCCATAGAAATTTTATTACACAATCTGTCAATATCCCTAATTTCTGCTAGCGTTAGCTTCAACTTTTCGCAAGCAACCCTATCTTTTGTAAGTTCTTCAACAGCATTGAGCCTATGATTTATGGCATTTAGGTCTTGCAGCGGCTCTTGTACCCACGAGCGCAACAATCTAGCACCCATATTGGTCTTTGTTTTGTCAAGCACCCACAATAAACTGCCATATTTACTCTTTTCGCCTTGCGATTCAACCAACTCAAGATTGCAAATTGTGCTATAATCCAAGAACATTTCTTTGCCAAACTGCATTATTCTTGGCTTTAGCATATTGGATAAATCTCTTTTTTGCGTGTTTTCAATGTATTTTATCAACGCACCCAAAGCCGACACTTTTACTGAATCAGCCATTAGTCCCAAACCAGTTATAGAAAAAGTTTTGTAGAACGCACAAACAGTTTCATTTGCATTTTCTATATCAAATGAATATGAATAGTATGGTTCTGCCACTACAAGCTTGTTTTGCTTAACCGACTCAAAATTATTAATAATTTTAATAGAATCGCCATCTGCAATAATTTCGCTTGGGGCTAAACTTAACAGCACATCTTCAAACTTGTCAAGATTATTTTTGCCAAGTTCAATAACTTTTACATCGCCAGTTGTTATATCGGCGCTCGCTATGCCAATTGACTTATTAATTGTTGCAACAGCTGTTAAATAGTTGTTTTTTGTACCGTCAAGCATACTGTCATCGGTTACTGTTCCCGCAGAAATTATGCGCACAACACCTCTTTTAACCATTCCTTTTTGGTCTTGAGGCGCGCTTAATTGCTCACATATTGCAACCTTTTTGCCCGCTTTTATTAGTTTTGATATATATCCGTCTACCGCGTGGTGTGGCACTCCGCACATTGGAATACGCTCACCCAAACCACAATCGCGCCCAGTTAGTGTAAGGTCAAGAATACGGCTTGCTTGGCGCGCATCCTCAAAAAACATCTCATAAAAATCGCCCAATCTGTATAAAATAATGGTTTCGCCTTGCTCTTTTTTAAGCCCAACATAATGCTTCATCATTGGTGACAGTTTATTTACAAACCCTTCATCGTTAAAATCAAATTTCTCCATATTAAATTATAACTCCTCTTAATTTTGATAACCCTGCCCCAGTAATTTTCACATTGACAAAGTCGCCAATGCTTGCACTGCCGTCGCATTCAACAAGCCTTCCTTGTTCTGAACGACCGGCTATCTTGCCATTTTTGCTTATATTTTCACACAAAACCTCACAAACACTGCCTATTAATGACTCGCTTTGTTTCTGTGTAATTTCTTGCTGAATCTCAATTAATTTTTGTATCCTTGCAATCTTAACTTCATCGCTCAACTGCACCATATCTGCTGCCGGCGTACCTTTTCTAGGTGAATAAACAAAGGTAAACGCGCTGCCAAATTGACCAATTTTCATTAAATCTGCTGTTTCTTGCGCATCTTCTTCGGTTTCTGTAGGAAATCCAACCATAATATCTGTTGTAATTCCGCAATTAGGGATAATGCTCCTAATCATTTCAATTAACCCAATATAGTGCTCTTTTGTATATTTTCTGTTCATATCGCGTAGCACTTTTGTGCTTCCAGATTGTACTGGTAAATGAATATATGGCATAAAGTTCTTAGAAGTTGCCATAATTTCTACAACTTCTTGCGTTAGATCTTTAGGGTGCGAAGTCATAAAGCGCAAACGGAATTTAGTGTCAATTTTGGCTATTTCCTTAAGTAACTTTGCAAAATTCCAGCCGTCGCTTCTGTCACTGCCATAACTATTTACATTTTGCCCTAACAAAGTAATCTCTTTGTATCCACTAGCAAGCAGCAATTTAATCTCAGAAATTATCATCTCTGGCTCTCTGCTTCTTTCGCGGCCTCTAACGTATGGCACAATACAATATGTACAAAAATTATTGCATCCATACACAATATTCACCCACGCATTGCAGCCGGAAGTTCTGTAAGGAAGAACTGCTTCGTTGACTTCTGGCATTTTAGGCATAAAGGTATCACACACCTTTAATCGCTTTTTTTGCTTAGAATTAAGCACTTTTATAATATTTTCTTCCAGTAAATGCGTATTTGCTGTTCCCAACACGATATCAATAAATGGAAGTTTTTTTATTAAATCTTCTGCAGCACCGTCTTGCTGTGTCATACAACCAACAACCGCAATTATCATATCGCGATTTTTTTCTTTTTGCTTTTTAAGCGCACCAATATTGCCAATTGCTCTATGTTCTGCATTGTCGCGAATGCAACAAGTGTTAAAAACAGCAATATCCGCTTCTTTAACATCAGCAGTCTCACTATATCCAAGTTTAACTAGCATTCCCGCTAATTTTTCTGAATCGTGCACGTTCATTTGGCACCCATATGTAAATATAATATACTTTTTATTTCTTTCACTCATACTTATATTATAATATATATAAGAAAAATTTTCAAGGCTATAGCGCAATTTTTTGCATATCTGTGCATATTATGCTTAATTGAATTGATACTACATATAGATGAAAATTAGAAAATTTATAAAATACACTACATTAGTAGTCTTATTAATATTGATTGTTGGAATAGTCTATGGTAGTTTTTTCTACATTTCTGCCACAAAAGACATAGTTTTAGATAAAGATGCTCTAACAACAACTTATGCCCTTGCGGACATATTTGATGACTCTGGCAGTAAAATTTCGTATAGTAATGATACAAAATATGTACAACACGCGGATATTTCTATAAATATAATAAATGCATTTGTCGCATTAGAAGATAAACGATTCTATAAACACAACGGGATCGACTATATTAGAACCGTTGGTGCCCTCGTCAATAATTTGAAAGTTGGATATTCCGCACAAGGCGGTAGCACAATTACGCAACAACTTGCAAAAAACAGTATGTTAACAAACGACAAAACATATGAGCGCAAATTGCAAGAATGGAAACTTGCACAAGCAATAGAAAAAACATACTCTAAAGATGAGATTATTGAGATGTATTTAAATATTATCTATTTTGGCAATGGGATATACGGCATTGAATCAGCTTGCGAAGAAATTTTTGCAAA
This sequence comes from Bacillota bacterium, assembly GCA_044426075.1. Lineage (GTDB taxonomy): Bacteria > Bacillota > Clostridia > Christensenellales > DTU072 > JAWXUT01. The sequence continues at coordinate 17,844 of JAWXUT010000007.1, read as the reverse complement.
ATCACCCGCTGATTTATCTATTGCAGAAAGTGCGATGCTTGCGGGAATTGTAAAAAATCCTAGGGACAATAGCCCTTTATCTTATCCAGAAAATGCAACCGAACGAATGCAATTAGTGCTTACTGTTATATTCAATGAGGGTTATATTGATGAAACTGAATTAAAAACAGCGCAAACATATCAATATTCTGCGCCACAAGTTGACACTACATCAACATTTGTATCAAATTATGGCGATATCGCATTACAAGAAGCATCAAAAATACTAGCTATAGATGAATCTGATGTTATGGCAAGCAACTTAAATATTTATACGTATTGCGATATAGAATTACAAGAATATTTAGGAAAACTGCTTGAAAACCCAAATTTACACACTGATTGCAACGCGGATATTATGGCTCTTGTTACAGATAATGCAACTGGATCGGTTTTAGGCTATGTTTCATCTTCACAATATTCTGCAACCACACTTAAAAGGCAGCCCGCTAGTACAATTAAACCAATTTTAACATATGCTCCCGCACTAGATATGGGATATATACACCCTTCATCGCCAATAAACGATGAAAAAGTAACAATTAACGGATATTCTCCGCAAAATTATGGCAACAATTATTTGGGCTGGACTGATGTAAGAACAGCAATAATGCACTCAAGTAATGCCGTTGCTTTATCTATAACTGATCAAGTTGGATTAGAAACTTGTAAAAAATATGCAGGGCAAATGGGTTTAACCTTCAGCGACAACGATAAACTTGCTACAGCACTAGGCGGAATGACAAATGGAGTTACTCTATCTGAACTCACAGAAGGATATATGACCCTTGCAAACTCCGGACAACATAGTGATATTGCATTCATTTCAAAGATAACTGACGATGACGGCAAGGTTATTTATGAGCATAAAGTGGCATATAATAAGGTGATTTCTGAAGAAAGTGCCTATTTGTTGACTGATATGTTATGTGACACCGCACAGTCTGGAACCGCAAAAAAGCTTCACACTTTGGGCTATGATGTTGCCGCAAAAACTGGCACTGCTGGCACATCTCAAGGGAATTCAGATGCTATTTGCATGAGTTATACCACAAAAAACACTGTCGGTGTTTGGTATGGCAATAATCTTCAAAGTGGAGAACTAATGAATACTGCAATAACTGGTGGATCATATCCAACTATATTTACAAGAGAAATTTATGAATATATGGAAAAACCCTCATCATTCACTATTCCAAGTGGCATAATAATGCAAGAAGTGGACACATATGCAACTGAACATACTAAAATACTATCACTTGCAAGCAGCAACACCCCAGAAGAATATATAAAAAATGAAATCTTCGATATTAACACAATTGATGCAATAGAAACCTCTACATTTTTTGACGATATTATTCCAAATGATTTTACAGTAAGCCGAATTGACGGCACTATAATAATCGATTTTACGCCAAAAAAAGGATTTGTTTATCATATATACAGAGAAAACAACAAGAAAAAGGACGATTTGCTAATTTCAACAACTAATATTGATGATGAATATTATAATATAATTGATAGCGAAGCAGATATTGGTGTAAACTCTTATTATCTTGTTGCTGAAAGTTGTGATGGCATTATTTGTGGCAAAAGCAAGACTGCAAGAAAATTGCTCTTCCCCAAATTAATATAAAAAAACACCTTGCGGTGTTTTTTTGTTAACCTTCCATTATTTTTTGAGTGTCCATAATTTCGATTTTTTCAAATGCATTATTAATCAACTCATCAATATTTAGCCTTGATTCAAATTCTATTACATCTTTAAGTTTTGGATGTATTACTGGATTTTTTGGTAAAAATACAGTGCAACAATCTTCATATGGACGAATGCTTATGTCATATGTGTCAATTTTTTTAGCTATAGTCATAATGTCTTCTTTGTCATTGCCTATAAGTGGTCTAAAAACTGGAATAGTTACAACACTGTTTGTTGAATTAATGCTCTCCATAGTTTGGCTTGCAACTTGACCCAAGCTTTCGCCAGTTATTATTGCACCCGCGCCCACCTTTTTAGCCATTCTCTCCGCAATGCGCATCATAAATCTGCGCATTATCGTAATCATATATTCTGCAGGGCAGTGTTCGTGAATTGCATATTGTATTTCTGTAAATGGAACCACAGCTAGTTCAATATCTGGCACATAAGGCACTAATTTTTGCGCTAAATCTACAACTTTTTGCAATGCAAGTTCGCTAGTATATGGAAAACTATGAAAATGTAGGCAAGTTAATTTAACACCACGCTTAGCCATTTGAAATCCAGCAACTGGGCTATCAATTCCGCCACTTAGCATTAGCACACTTCTGCCACTTGTTCCGCTTGGCAAGCCACCAACACACATCAATTTATCATAAAAAATATAAGATTTACCGTTTTCTCTGATATCTACATTAACATCAAAATCATATTTAAACAAATCTACAACAAGTTCTGGACATTTATCCAACATTGCTGCGCCAATATCGCGAGCAATTTCCATCGACTTTTGTTTTATTCTTTTATCTGCACGTCTTACTGTAACGCGGAATTTTCCACTTTTAGGTGAGATTTCGCTTGCAATTTCTGCAATTTTAGCCAAATCAGTTTCCGTTTTCACTGAAGGACTGATACTGTGCAAACCGCAAATTTTTTGCAATCTTGATGTCAATTCATCTGCATCATCTGCATCAAATTCCTCTAAGAAAAATCTGCTTTGAGATCTAACAAACTTGCAAGGAATATCCTCTACTGCTTTTTTGATGTTTCTTATAAGCATTGACTCAAAATATGCTTTGTTGTTTCCTTTTAGAAAAATTTCGCCATATCTGATAAGTATTGTGTTTATTTTAACTGCCATAACGTGATAACTCCTTGTATGTGGCAACAAATTTTGATACAAATTCGTTGCATTCTGCTATTGTATTGTAGGATGAAAGGCTAATTCTAACCATTCCGTCAATGTATTTATCTTTTAATCCCAGTGCTTCTGCTATGCGTTTGCTTGCCTTATTACTGCTGCACGCACTACCTGTTCCAACTAAAATATCTTGCCTTTCAAGCGCGTGTTGCATAACTTCGCCACGGACTTTTTGCATAGAAAATGATAAAATATAATTACTATCATCGTCATTTTCTATAAAAATTGTGTTGTCTAGCGCTGCAATACCTTCTCTTATGATCTGCTTCATTGTCAAAACCTTAGCAGATTGTTCTTTCAAATTGTTGTTAGAATACTCCACAGCATCAGCAAATGCGACTATTCCACCCACGTTTTCTGTTGAACTTCGCAAACCACCTTCTTGCCCGCCACCAATTATAATCGGCGTTAAGTGCAATCCACTTTTATAGTACAAACCGCCCGTACCCTTTGTTGAGTGTAATTTGTGGGCACTTAATGAATACATATCAACGCCCAAAGCCCTAACGTTAACTGGAATTTTTCCAACCGCTTGCACTCCGTCACTATGGAATAATACATTTTTGTTCTTTGATTTTGCAATTTTAACTAGTTTTTGAATATCATTAACCGCACCAGTTTCATTATTTGTATGTATTATTGATATAAGCGACGTTTTTTCATTGATTAGAGCTAAAAAGTCGGATTCAATAACCTTGCCAGTGTTGTCTGTTGGACAAATTTGCACATCATAGCCACGTTTTTTCAACTCCATTGCACTAGCATAAATTGCAGCGTGTTCGGTTGCAGATATTATAACTCGGCTTCCATTTTGCTTTTTACAACCCAATAGAGCAAGATTATCGCTTTCTGTTCCGCCACTTGTGAATACAAAATTACCCTCAGCACGAATAGATTTTAATATGCGCTTTCTGCTATCTTCAATCGCCTTTTTAGTCGCAATCCCTTCGTGATACATACTAGAAGGATTAAAATAGCACTCTTTTGCATATTTTGTTATTATATTTATTGCACTATCGCTCGCTTGTGTTGTGCTAGCGTTATCTAAAAATATCATATTTACCTCTTAATCGTGGCAATTGTAACACCTCTGCCACCCTCATAATATCCGCCGTCTCTAATTGTATCAATTGAGCCGTGTCTTTTTAACAATCTCTGCATACCTTCACGCAATTTACCACTGCCGTGTCCGTGGATAACTCTTATTTCGTTTACTTGTGCAAGAAGCGCTTTATCGATAAACTCATTTAACGTATGTGATGCCTCCATTACCGTTTGCCCTATCAAATTAATTTCTGGCACAAAAGAATCAGTCCTTAGCGTTCTGCCTTGCGATTTTTTGTGCGGAACATATACTGGTTTTTTTGATTTAACTTTCAAAAGGTCGGATAATTTAAAGGTGCTTATTAACGTCCCAAGTTTTACTGTTGCCGTCTTTTTGCCGTCATTTATTGAAGAAACGACGCCTTCTACTTTCAAAGGTTGAACCAACACATTGTCGCCAACACGGATTTCGCCGTCCTCTTCTTCGCCAAAACCTTGAAATTCGTTTGATTCATCAACAACATAATTTGTAAGCGATTTTCTTAGTTTGCGCGCCTCAAATAACTTTTGTTCTGTTGGATCATCTAACATATCTTTTAGCGAAGTTATAATAGCATTGGCTTCTTCCATAGCCTCTTGAACAAGTCTTTTTGTCTCGTTTTTAACATTTTCATTTAGTCTTTCGCGTTGAACAAATAACCTATTGCGTTCTTGTTCTGCATTTTTTGCAACAACTTTAGCCTCTTCTAGCAATGTTTTTGTCTTATCTTCATTTAAAACCGCATTTTTCCTTGATTCTTCTAAACTAGCAAGAACATTTTCGAATTCAACTTTTCCTTGTTGGATGCTATCTTTAGCTTTTGTTATAATTTCGGAATTCAAACCCAGTTTCTGAGAAATTGCTAGCGCATTTGAAGCACCAGGTGTGCCTATAATCAGCTTATATGTTGGAGAATAAGTCAACGGATCAAAATCCATACTTGCATTTTCTACCCTATCTGTCACAACAGCATACTCTTTTAACTCGTTAAAATGTGTTGTTATTATAGCTTTTGCATTGCTTTTTTTAATAAAATCACTAATACTAACAGCTAGCGCCGCGCCCTCTGTGGGATCTGTGCCTGCACCTAATTCGTCCAACAAAATTAAACTTGTACTATCCATATTTTCCGTAATTCTAACTATATTTGCAATATGGGACGAAAATGTTGATAAATTGCGCTCAATGCTCTGTTCATCACCAACATCACTAAAAATATTAGAAAACACGCTGAGTTCGCATTCAAAACAAGGTATAAATATACCAGACATTGCCATAAGTTCAAACAACCCCACCAATTTTAATGAAACTGTTTTTCCACCAGTGTTTGGCCCAGTGATAAATAGCATATCAAATTTTTCGCCCAAATATATGTTTGTTGGAACAACTTGATCTCTTGGTATAAGCGGATGCCTTCCCCTTGATATATTTACAATGCCCTTGTCGTTCATTATTGGCATTCTTGCTTTATGCAAGTTTGCATACTTTGCTTTTGCAAAAATTACATCTAAATCGGTTATAATTGTATAGTTTTCACGCAAATAATCCACACCAACGCTTATTCTATATGTGAAATCTCGCAAAATACGCTCAATTTCCATTTCTTCATCAAGCATATATGTTTTTAATGTGTTGTTCATTTCAACAATCGCTAGCGGCTCAATATATACGGTTTGACCGCTTGCACTTTGGTCGTGAATCAATCCCGCCATAGCATTTTTACACTCAACTTTAACAGGAACAACATATCTTCCCGCCCTAATTGTAACAATATTGTCTTGAATAATTTTGCTGTATTCAGAACCGCTAATGTAACTTTGTAGCTTTATTTTAATGGATTCGCCCATTTTTTTAATGCGTTGTCGTATTATTCTTAACTCATTTGACGCATTATCGCTCATTTCTGTATCAGAAATTATAGCGTGTTCAATATCCTTTTCAAGCGATTCATCTAAATATAATCTGCCCGCCCTAGATTTTATCCTAAAAACTTCGTCGGTTGGTACTTTAATTATACTTTTTCTTAAACTGCTGGCAACACGCAACATTATTGCAACACGCAAAACCTCACCCATACCAAGCACACTCATTTTGCTAGCTTTATCAAGTGAATCGGTTATATCATCTATCGCAAAAGAGAGGCTACTGCCATACTCATAAAGTATTTTGTCCGCCTCTGCTACTTCTGCAAGCATCTCATTAATCTCTGCCAGTTGCGATGAAGGCATTATTTCCATTACCTTTGTTCGCGCTTCAGCTGATGCCGTATGCTGTGATATTGCATTTAGAATTTTTGAGAATTCTAGTGCTTTTAGTGTTTTAGTGTCCATTTTTCTCCTATCGTAAGGAAACTTCTATGCCCTTCAATGCATCTAATATGTACGAAATTTCTGCATTTACGTCAGCGTCTTTAAGTGTTCTTGTTGCACTTTGGAATGTAATTTTAACAGCCACGCTCTTAAATCCTTCCTTAACTTGATCGCCAGTGTATATATCAAATATAGCGACATCTGTCATAATTTCTGATGCAGCATCTTTAATTGTGTCAATTATTGCGCTAGCTTCTGTATCAATCGCTGCAATTAGAGCTAAATCACGCTCAACTGCTTGATATTTGCTTATAACTTTAAATGGTAACATTAATTTAGCATTATCTATAATAAATTCTGCATCAATTTCAGCTACATATGCGCGTTTATCAATGTCATATTTTTCTGCCACAATATCACTTACTTCACCAAAATATCCAATCTCTTTTCCACTTTCTCTGTCGATAACAGCAGCTGTTCTTGTTGGATGCATATATGGTTTTTCTGTGCGTGTATATGTTACATCAATGCGGAGTATATCCATTAAATCTTCAATTATAGCCTTAAATTCGTAAAAATCTTCGCCATAAGCGCCCAAACACAACACATTGTTTTCAATTGGCAACTCTGTTGTAAGTGGTAATGATTTAGGAATATATGTTTTTGCTACCTCAAACAAACGCACGGCTTTGTTGCCACGCAAATAGTTTGTTGCAAGCGTTTTTAACATACTGTGTACAAGTGTAGTTCTCATAACACTGTAATCTTCGCCAAGAGCATTTGCAAGTTTTACAACTTTGCGCAAATAACTGTCTTCCGGCACACACAAATAGTCAAAAGCTTTAGGTGTTATAAATGAATAAGTAATTATTTCACATGCGCCTTTGCCAACAAGACTATCTTTTATCTTATCTAGCATTAGTTGACTTGGTGTGCGACCACCCACAACCATTGTGCCGTCTTTAATTAAAGTAGGAACAATATTATCATATCCATACATACGGATAACTTCTTCTGCGATATCGTTAATTCCGTTCATATCTTCACGATAATCTGGAATAGATGTTGTAATAACGCCATTATCTATAGTTGAAATCAACGATAAACTATTTAGAATACTTAGTATTCTATTCTCAGAAATTGAAATACCTAGAATACTCTCGATGTCTTTTGCTGTAAAATCAACCGTTTTTGGTGCTGGTGGGTTTGGGAAGCTATCAACTACGCCATCAACAATTGTACCCCAATTGTATTCTGAAATGATTGCTAATGCCCTTTTTAAACCGGCATTTTGTGCGAAGAAATCTACGCCTTTTTCGTATCTAGCGGAGCTATCGCTATGCAAGTTTAATTTTCTTGCTGTATTCCTTACACTGTCACGAGCAAATCTAGCAGATTCAAACACTATTGTTGATGTTGTATCACTAATACTGTAATTCATTCCACCCATAACACCTGCAACTGCCATTGGCTCTTTTGCGTTACATATTGCAAGATTATCACTATTAAGCGTGTATTCTTTGCCGTCTAATGCTAAGATTTTTTCATCAACATTTGCGCGTCTAACGTTTATTGCGCCGCCCTCAATAGTTTCTATATCAAAAGCGTGCATTGGTTGTCCAATTTCAAACAAAATATAGTTTGTAATATCAACTATATTGTTTATTGGACGCAAACCTACTGCCCTCAAACGATGTTTTATTATCTCTGGAGACTCACATAATACAATGTTTTTTGCAACTGCTGCCATATATCTTGGGCACAAGTCACTTGCATTGTTTTCCACCGCTACATAGCTGTTAACATCTTCTTTTATTGTTGAATATGTCAAATTAAGTGGTTTAAGCTCCTCACCAGTAACTGCGGCAACCTCACGAGCAATACCATAAATGCTGTTTGCTTCCATGCGATTTGCTGTTATGCCAACATCAAGAACGATATCATCTGTTCCTAAAATGATGTTTATATCTGTGCCGATTTCTAAAGCTGGGTCAAGTATAAGTATGCCGTGTATGCCAGCACCTTTATAATCAGCTTCAGTTAGGTTCAATTCGCCACCGCTACAAAGCATTCCGCATGACATAACTCCTCTAAGTTCGCCACTTTTTATGCTCATGCCGTTTGGCAAAATTGCACCGTCTTTTGCAACTGGAACCTTGTCACCAACTGCAATATTTGTAGCACCCGTTACTATTTGTAACTTTTCTGTGCCAACATCAATACTGCAAATTTGTAATTTATCAGCATTTGGATGTTTTTCTGTTGATAAAATGCTACCAACTACCACATTTTTTGTGTTTTCTGATAAATCAATTACACCTTCTATTTCAAAGCCACAAGAAACTAGCTTATCTGCAAGCTCTGCGGTATCAATATTTATATTTACATATTCTTTAAGCCATTTTACTGGAACTAACATAACTTATCTCCTCTTACTTGAACTGCTTTAGGTAGCGGATATCATTGTCAAATATCAAACGCATATCTGGAATACCATATTTTACCATTGTTGCGCGCTCAACACCCATACCAAACGCAAAACCGCTGTACTCTTTGCTATCAATTCCGCACATTTCTAGCACGGCTGGGTTAACAATTCCCGCACCAAGCAATTCTATCCAACCAGTACCTTTACACAATCTGCAACCTTTTCCGCCACACATTGCACAACTTAAATCAACTTCAACGCTAGGTTCTGTAAATGGGAAGTGTGAAGGACGGAATCTTGTGCGTGTTTCCGCATCAAAAAATGCCTTAGCAAACTCATCAAGCACACCTTTTAAGTCGCTTAAAGTGATGTGTTTATCTACCACAAGTCCCTCAACTTGGCTAAACATTGGGCTATGCGTTGCGTCATCATCAGCGCGATAAACCTTACCTGGGCAGATAATTCTGATTGGTAATTGCTCATTTTCCATAACATGCACTTGTATTGTAGATGTTTGGGTGCGTAAAAGCATTTCATCATTTATATAAAAAGTATCGCTGCTTGCTCTTGATGGGTGATCGTCTGGAATATTTAAAGCGGTAAAATTATAATATGCTAAATCAATTTCTGGACCGTCTTTAACTTGAAATCCCATACCAGCAAAAATATTTATAATATCATTTTTAACTATTGATAATGGATGCAATGCACCTCTAGCCTTATCATTATTTAGGGATAAAGTGACATCTAATGCCTCTTTTTGCACTCTTTCTGCGCGTTCTTTGTCTTTAATTGACTGTTCTGCAGTAGCAAAAGCTGTTTCTAATTCTGTACGAACTTCATTTAAAAGCTTGCCCATAGCTGGTTTTTCTGCTGGTGGAACACTTTTAAGTGACTTTAGCAATCCAGTAAATGCGCCATTCTTGCCCAAGAATTTAACTTTGGCTTCCGTTAGAGTAGCAGAAGTTGTAGCGCTAGCAATTAGCGCATTACAATCTAGCTGTATCTGCTTTATTGTTTCATTAAGCATATAGTAATCTCCATGATAAATTTGTTTATTATATTATATCACTTTAGTTGGTGTATTGCAATTGTTTGGGCGCCTATAGCTATTAAAATATAATACATTATAATAAAAAAGGAAACAATTTATAAAAAAAGCATATAATATAGTGTGAAAATTGTAACAATAAAAAGACCCAAAAGGCGACTAATAGCACTAATTATAATAATCATAGTAGCAATAATTGCAATAAGCTATGGAAACCATGTGATTTATCCTTTATTATTATCAATTGCCGAAGAAGAAACACGTTTAATTCTTGCCGAAAAAATTAATATCGCAGGAACCTCTTTGCTCACATATGTCGCGATGTACAGCGATTTATACAGTTATACATACAACACATCTGGCGATTTGGTGCTTATTTCTGCAAATACTACAGTAATAAACCAACTTTACATAATCGCCCAAGCAGAAATTCAAGCCGAATTAAGCACGTTGTCCGAAGAAAAAATCAATATTCCAATTGGTGCTTTTTTAGGAAGCAGTTTGCTTGCGGATTTAGGTAAAAATATTGGAATAAACATATATCCCGTTGGCACTGCCACAATTGAGTGGAGTTCAGAATTTGTATCCACTGGAATAAATCAATCAATTCACCGCACATCCATTATTGTAACTAGTACGGTAGAAATTTTGATTCCAATTGAAGCTGAAACAATCACAATGTGCACAGAAATTATTGTTGCAGAAAATATAATTGTGGGAGATGTGCCAGATACTTACCTAATTGGCGCAGATTCTAGCAATATGTTGGATTTAATCCCATAAAAAACCCACGCTAACGCGTGGGTTTAATGTAAATTTAAATTATGCTCTTGACATATATGTACCAGTTCTTGTATCAACACGGATAACTTCATCTGCATTAATAAATAAAGGAACTTGGATAATATAACCAGTTTCTAGTGTTGCTGATTTATTGCCAGGTTGTGCTGTTGCACCAGGAACGCCTGGTTCACAATCAATTATACGTAATTCTACAAAGTTTTCTGGCTCTACTGAGAATGGAAGATCCTTGTAAAAAGCTACTTGAACAGTTGATTCTTCTTTAATAAAGTTAAGTGCATACTCAACCAAATCTTTGTTCATTGGTGTAAATTCAAATGTTTCACTATCCATAAAGTAGTATAAATCATCATCAGCATAGCTGTAGGTCATTTTCTTTCTTTCGATGTGAGCAAGCTCAAATTTTTCACTTGGGTTAAAGGTTCTTTCAATAACGCCACCAGTCATTACGTTGCGGATTTTTGTACGAACAAACGCAGCACCCTTACCAGGTTTTACGTGTTGGAAGTCCACTACTACTTGCACAGATGTGTCAAGCTCAAAGGTTACGCCTTTTCTGAAATCGCCAGCTAAAATATATGCCATAAATACTCTCCTATTTTCGTATGTATTTCTTACTCTTCTATTATCCTTGTTTTTTTGGAATTTGTCAAGTTTTCTACCCCATTATTTTTAAAAATTACAATATCTTCTATGCGAATTCCGAATTTCCCCTCAAAATATAGCCCCGGCTCTATTGATGTTACCGCATTTAGTGGAATCTGTTTATCGTTTCTAGTATTTAAATTGGGAGACTCGTGAATATCAATACCCAATGAGTGCCCCAATGAATGGGTAAAATATTCTGACAACCCGTGATTTTTAAAATAATCGCGGCTTAATTTATCACACTCAATGCCAGTCATACCAGCTTTTGCGCCACCAAGTGCCGCAAGTTGCGCATTAAGAACGTGATTATACATCTCAATATACTCTTGTGTAGGTGTGCCAACAGCAAAACTTCTTGTCATATCGCTGCAGAAACCATACAATTTCGCACCAAAATCGATTAACACAACATCATTTTCTTGCAATTTATTGTCCGTTGGATGCGAGTGTGGTCTGCTTGTATTGCTGCCAAACGCAACAATTGTATCAAACGCAAGTGTTGCACCTTTAGAATAAATATATGAATTGAGTTTTGATGACACCTCGATTTCCGATATACCAGTTTTCAATTCTTTAACTATATATGAAAAAGCGCTATCTGTAATTGCTTGCGCAAATTTAATGTTATCCAGTTCTTTTTGTGTTTTTATCGCTCGCAAATCAATGATTTCATCCGAAATATCTACAAAATTAAGTTCAGACCAACCATATTCAACCAACTCGCAATATGTGGAGTGGAGAATTATGCCGTGTTCATAACCGACACCACAACAGCGTTTGCTGTTAATTATTGCCATTGCTGTATATGAATATCCATTACTGCCGCAGTCCACAATCGTCCAACCAACAAGCACTTCTTTGGCCTCTTCTGTTGAACGTTTGTCTGTAATATAAAATTTTTCCTTTTGTGAAAGCAAAACTATAGCATCGGCATTGTTGTATCCAGTAAAATAGAACAAATTTGAAGGTGATGTTATAATTGCAATATCGCATTTTTTAAATAAGTTTTCCATACGTTTATTGTAGCATTACTATTTAAAATTGTCAATAATTTCTATGTTTTTGTCTTTGAAGATGACATCAATCCTATTACAAAAGCTAGGAATATAACACCCGCAATTCCCGCAGAAACAGCTTGAATACCACCAGTTATTGCACCAAGCAGACCACTTTCAAGCGCACCGTCTATTGCACCTCTTGCTAAACCACTGCCAAAACCACATATAGGCACAGTGGCACCCGCCATACCAAATTCAACTATATATTTGTAAACACCTACGGTTTCTAGCAATACTCCCACCAACATAAACAAAACTAATATCCTTGCAGATGTCATCTTTGTTGTATTAATTAGTATCTGACCCAACACGCATATTGCGCCTCCAACTAAAAAAACTTGCGCATAATTAGCTAAATATTCCAGCATTTTTCACCCCTTTACTCGTTCAAAACTTACTGCATGACAAATAGTTGGCACGCTTTCACCTTGCAATCCAATTGTCTTTGACATAAGCGCACCCGTTGGCAATAACAACACTTTGTTATACTTATTTTTGAGCATTGATTTATATATATAGCTGTTAAACACAAGATTGTTGCAAGCCGCTCCACTGCCACCTTGCTCCACCTTTTGTGCCATTCTGTTGTATAATAGTATCCCACAATCGTTATAATTGTTACCCAAAACGATGTTTTCTTGTTTCATTAAAATTCGCAAAAGCTTGCTTCCAGTTTCTGCTAAATCGCCAGTTACAATTAAATCATAGTAATTGGGGCTGCGCCCAGTATCCTTAAAATGCCTAAGCATAGTGTCATATGCTGCGGGTGCCATAGCTGCCCCCATATCATTTGCGTCCGTTAGACCATAGTCAATTACGCGCCCAATTGTTGCGCTCTCAATTTTAACCTTTCCGCTTTTTGTGTTTAACAGTGTTGCGCCCGCACCCGTTGCAGTCCACTGCGATAGTGGCGTTCTTTGATTGCCAAGCTCAAGTGGAAATCTATATTGCCTCTCTGCTGTTGAAAAGTGACTTGTAGTAGAACAAATAATATTGTTCATATGTTGTGATTCTAGTGCCAATGACCCCAAAATTAATGCCTCGCCAAAAGTTGCACAAGCGTTATAAATACCAAAAAATGGCATAGATAATTCACGCATAGCGTAATTGCTTCCCACTATTTCATCCATTAAGTCACCAGACAGCGCTAAATCAATATCATCTTCTTGTAAATTGGTTTTGTTGAGAAGATATTTTATTACACTTTCGTGCATTTTTATCTCAGCCTCTTCGTGACTTTTTTGGCCCAACAGATCATCACTAATTGTTTTGTCAAAATATTTACACAATGGGCCTTCCGCCTCTTTGGGTCCTGCAATTGTAGCGGTATCCATAATATATATAGGATTTTTAAAGAATATTGTGCCCTTTTTCATCCACCAAAAGCCCCCCTAAATATCATTACAATAATTCCGACAACAATTGAACTGCTTATGCCAAAAACTATCACTGGACCCGCAACCGTAAACATATTTGCACAAAGCCCCATTACAACGCCCTCTCGTTTGTGTTCAATTGCAGATGAAACCACTGAATTTGCAAATCCAGTTATGGGCACGATTGAACCAGCACCCGCAAAATTTCCTATTTTGTCGTAAATACCAAATCCCGTTAAAATAGCGGTAATTAATATTAAAGTTAGCGTTACAATTGATGCAATATCGGCATTTAGCATTTCTGGCAAAAAATATGAATAAATGTCATTAAAAGCTTGACCCAAGCAACATATAAAACCACCCACAAAAAACGCTCTTAACATTGTGCTTAAATGTCTGCTTGGCGGAGCATTGTCGTGTACTATTTTTTTATATTCCTTATTTGGCTCAACCAATTTCATTTACCTCCACCGCTTTAATTGGAAGATAAACTTCTTCGTATTCTACATATTCTTTATAAAAGATTTCCATAAAAATCCTCCTTTGTTTAGCATAGACAAAAGAGGATTATTTATACGATTATACAATTAATTGTTCGCGCATTTGCGCTATTATTTTAGACTCCAGTCGCGATATCTGAACTTGACTTACATTTAATTCGCGGGCAATTTCGCTTTGAGTTTTATCTCTAAAATACCTTAAGATTATAATTTTTTTCTCTCTATCTGGTAAATTTTTAATAATATCTCTAAGAAGCATTTTGTCAATTGTTTCTTCTGGTGTGCCTTTTGCTGCAATCTTATCGGCAAGACACAATCCGTCCTCGTCATTTTCAGCACTGATAGATATGGGATATTTGCCTGATTCTAAAGTGAACATTATACTATTTATATCCATATCAAAATGTTTTGCAATCTCTTCAACTGTGGGTTCGCGTTGCTCGCTTTGCCTAAACTCATCCATATATGCGTTTATTCTTTTAGCGTCATACTTTATGCTTCTGCTTACTTTAATTGCGCCGTCATCACGAATAAATCTTTTGATTTCACCCGCAATCATTGGTACAGCATAAGTGCTAAACTGCACACCAAAATCACTATTAAAGTTATTTATCGCTTTAACTAAACCCAGTGTTCCCAACCCTATCAAGTCATCATATTCTATCATTTTGTTGCGATATCTTCTAACCACACTCTTAATAAGTGGAATATTGTGCTCAACTAGTAGTGCTTTTGCCTCTTCAGAACCCAATTGTGCTTCTTTAATCTTTTGCAAAACGACATCTTGTTGTAGCATCCTCCACCTAATCCCTTAATTTTTTGGTAAGTGTAACTGTGGTTCCTTCCCCCTCTGAAGATTTCACATCAATTGAATCCATAAAACTGCTCATTATTGTGAATCCAAGTCCGCTGCGTTCTTCGCTGGATTTAGTTGTATAAAAATCGCGCATTGCATCTACAATGTTTAATATACCTTTGCCATAATCTGTTACCTTTACAGCTAAAGTGTTGCCATCAATTGATGCATTTATACATATGTCATTATCTGCGCTGCCGTCATATGCATGAATAATTGCGTTGGTCACAGCTTCCGAAACAGCGGTTTTTATATCACTTAAGACTTCCATTGTTGGATTTAATCGCCCCGCATATGAAGCAACTACTGCGCGAACTAGCCCATTGTTTATTGGCATTGATTTTACTACTAATGTAATATTATCCATATTTCCTCACTTAATTTTTTGTATTATTGAATAGATACCGCTTACTTGCAATACCTTATCTACCGATTTTGTTGGTGCCTTAATAAGGATAAACTTGCTTAGTTGCCTTGCTAGTTTATATCTGCCCATAATTAGCCCAACACCCGTACTGTCCATAAAAGTCATCTCGCTTAAATCTAGTACAATTTTGTTGTATTCTGTGTTTGAAATCAACTTATCTATTGCTTTTTTTAAAATTGGTGCGGTTAGTTGATCTAATTCTCCTTCTAAAGCTATATAAAGCGCACCGTCAAAAACTCTGTATTTCAAAATTACCTCCAAAAATATATTGCTCTACCATAATAGCGCAAAATCGTTGTAGAAAAATAATAATTTTTGTAAGTTACTGTCTAATAAAGATACAAATTAATATACTGGCAATAATTTAAAAGTCAACAAATAAACATAAAAATATTTAATATCCTTGACAATATATGATATAATTTTCACATAAATTTCACCTATGCGGTGTAGAATGTAAATATAAATTTAATGGAGTGGCAAATGAAAATTACCAAAAAATTATCAATTATTATGTTAATACTTGTATTATCGCTATCTTTAGTACTTGTTGGCTGTTCAACAGAAGAGTTAGATAGTTATTCAAGCGATACAGGCAGAGTGACTGATGACGATACAAGTAGTACTGATTCATCCAGCAGCAGCTCATCTAGCACAGAAAATAATGATGTTGGCAGTTCAGTAGTAATAGAAAGTGTATCTGTTGGAACAACAAGCGATTTAGTTACAACAATTGCAGAAGTGCGTGATTCCGTTGTAGATATAACATCAACACTATCTAGCGGAACAAGTATGGGAAGCGGCGTTATAATTTCTGTTTCAGACAATTATGCCTATATCGTTACTTGCAATCACGTAGTAGAAGATGCACAATCAATATATATCACAAACACAAGTGGCGATTCTTACACAGCAACCTTTGTAGGCGGATTAGGCGACCAAGATGTTGCAGTTTTGAGAATTGCTGCGTATTCAGATATATGTGTTGCTACAATTAGAAGCCTAGATGATGCGCCTCTACAACTTGGTGAAGATACAATTATTATTGGTAACCCTCTAGGAACCTTAGGTGGTTCAATATCAACTGGCATTGTCAGTGGATTGGAGCGATATGTAAGTGTAAACAACACAACTCTTGAATTAATTCAAACTGATGCTGCTATAAATAGTGGAAACTCTGGTGGTGGAATGTTCGATTCAAACGGTTCATTAATAGGAATAATTAATGCTAAAGCTTCTGGCGACAGCGTAGATAACATAGGCTTTGCGATTCCAATTGATTCGGTTATAGAGATTGCAAGTAGCATAATTACAACTGCAAATGACTCTAGCAACGCATATGGTGGGTTAGGATATATGGAAGGCAAGTTTCTACTAGACATCACTACATCTACATACACAGAAAATTATACTAACTATTATCTATATGTGTCTGAAGTCAGTGAATATGGTTGCGCTTATGGTCAATTAGAAGTTGGAGATTACATATATAGCATAAACGGCTACACTGTAACAGAAACAACAAGTATAGATGCAATTTTAAGTTCGCTATCAATTGGTGATACTGTTACAATATCATTGATTCGCCTCACCACAACATATACTGGATTTTGGGGTAACCAACAAACAACAACACAAGAAGACCTTACTGTGACTATAACACTTACGCAATATGTGTACGGATATATCGCATAAAATCATTTATACATAACACAAAAAAGCTTGCCGATTGGCAAGCTTTTTTGTGTTGTATTAAGTTTAATTATTTAATTATTGTGCCGTTTGTGTTACCAAGAACTGCATTTATAATGCTATTTTCTTCACTAAGGCCAAAAGCTATAATTGGAATATTGTTATCTTTACACAAGCTAACTGCTGTAATATCCATTGCAGTTAAACCTTGACTAATAAAGTCTAAATAAGAAATTGTTTCTAATTTTTTTGCATTTGGGTTTACCTTTGGATCTGAATCATATATGCCGTCAATATTTTTTGCTAGCAATATAGCATCCGCTTCTATTTCAGCTGCACGTAAAGCTGCCGCTGTATCTGTTGTAAAATATGGATTACCCGTTCCGCAACCAAAAATAACTACTCTTCCTTTAGAAAGATGTCTAATTGCCCTACGCATAATATAAGGTTCTGCAACTTCTGTAATTGTTAACGCAGTTTGCACTCTTGTATCAACACCAGCGTGCTCCAATACATCTTGCATTGCTAAACTATTTATAACTGTTGCAAGCATTCCCATATGGTCGGCTGTGGTTCTGTCCATTCCGCCACCTTGTCTGCCACGCCAAAAGTTTCCGCCTCCAATAACCATACCAATTTCAACGCCCATTTCGTGGGCCTTTTTTAATTGTGCTG
>JAWXUT010000114.1:0-5197 GCA_044426075.1 Bacillota bacterium | reverse complement strand
GCGTGGCATAAACAGCGGCGACAAAATAAACAACGGCGTGGAAATTGCAAAGCGGTTTCGGGCGTCAGAGGACTACCATCCTACAATTGTAGGGTGTATCGTTGCACAAATAATGGCGAATTGAATATAATTAACCCTTTAAGATTAATTTTAGCAAAAAAATGAGCTGTAAAGAAAACAAATCTTTACAGCTCTTTTTTATTTATTGTGTTTTTAGTATTTTATCTAATAAGCTGTGGGCACGCCGTCTACATATTCCCATTCACCTATATAGTAAACAGTGCAAGTGTCATCATACCAATCCGAATCCCAATGCATATCAGGGTTTTCTGCAGATGTGGCAAGGTCGCTATCAAAATTGCAGTATATAATTGCGCCATTGCTAAATGATCCTGTGCCAACGAAGGTAAGTGTGGAAGGAAGTACAAAGATAATGCCTTCTTCCTCGGCACATACCTGGCTAAAGGAGAGAGGACCAATTGTTATTGTGTTATCCGGCACTTCAATATAATCTAAATCTGTAAGATATCTATCTCTGTCGAGATCGTAATTCCAAGAGTTGTCCAAGTTATAGCCGTCACCAGACCAACTATAATCAAACCATCCGTCAAAGAATGCATAAGAGGTGGTTTCTACCCAATAAGCATATACGATAATATCGCTGTTGATATTTGTGCAGAAGTCATATGCATAGGTGCATTCAGCATCTGTATACCAACCCATAAAATAATAATTGTCATAATTTTCAAGTGCCCATTTGTAGTCTAACAAATAAGTACCCTCAATCAAATAGTATTCATCAACCGTTTCATCGCCGTTCATAAATGTCAAGGTGTAACAAGTCCCATTGTCGCTATAGTCACCCTCAACAAACTTGGCATATAATGTGAAGCTACCAGTAACCTCTGTGTTGAAGTCATAGGCTTCTGTGAAGTATTCGTCAGTGTACCAACCGAAAAAGCCGTAGCCGTCTAGTGTTGGAGCTGTTGGTTCAGCTAAAGCTACTCCAACTAAAGCTTCTTTTGAATACACATTATCTGCATCGATAAAATATATTATTTCTACAAGCTCGTAGTCGCCATAGCAAATAGTTGTGTTATCTGTATCCCTATTGTACCAATTTTCATCCCAATTAGAAGCTTGCTCCTCGCCTCCCTCAACGCATATTGTAAGGGCATAATCTGTATAGAACGCATAGGATCCTACATAGGTAACATTTGCTGGAATTACTACAAATGTCAATGAATTGCAGTTTGTAAAAGCCCATTCACCGATATAAGTAATATTTCCGCTAAGATCTATGGTTGTTATTGTATTGTTGTCGCAAAAAGCATTATTGCCAATAGTTGTAACCGCATATTCTTCATCATTATAGTATATAAATGTAGGAATTTCAACATTTGCAATATCTTCATACATTCCAACTACAGATGCACTGCCATTTTTAATAGCATAAATTAATCCGTTTTCATAAATTTCAACATATTCATCATCATTGTAGTCATCATCATTGTCGTAGTCGTCATCATCTTCATAATAATCGTCTTCTGGCATATAACTCAAAGTTTCATATGACAAGTAGTCTTCTTTTATAAATATGTTATCGTACCCGTTAAAGCCTTCATCAACAAGCATCTCTTCAAGTTCTGGATAATATTCTATGTCGTTGATTTCTATTGCAATAATCTCATCGTCAAGCAATATTGCACCAACCATTAAGCCGTTATATAGTTCTTCAAGCTCTAAACGATAAGCAGAACCAAAAGTTTCTTCAATAGAGTCTAATGTATAATAGCTAACTTCATAATTTTCGCCAACGTTATTTAGAATATATTCTTGAATAGCGCCAACATTTGCAAAATACAATTCCTCTAGTGAATAATTATAAACAGTGTCGTCATAATAGTCATCATCATTGTAGTCATCATCATCATTGTAGTCTTCTTCACTAACAGGGTCTTTAACTACAGTTGCGGTTGGCATTCCGTCTATATATTCCCATTCACCCGAATAGTAAACTGTGCAATAATCTACACACCAGTAGTTTGCAAAGTTTTCGGCTGTGTCGCTGTCAAAATCGCAGAAGATATTTGCTTCACACCAAAATACATAGCTATCAATATATTGGATGCTTGAAGGGAGTACAATACTTATACCCGAATACTCGTTGCAGACTTCTTCAAATGCACAACCCCAAATTGCTATAGTGTCTTCGGGCACTTCAATGTAGTCGCAATCGAGTTGTTCACTAGTCATATGGTTGTAAGAATAGGCATAGTTTATTGCGATGCCGTCGTCATATATATCATATGAATACCAGCCGTCAAGATATGAATATGGATTTTCTTGCCAATAGCCATATAATGCAGTGTTATCATTAATTATTGTATCATAATCGCAATATGAGGTGAATTCAGCATCATAATACCAACCATTAAATATGTAACCGCTTATCTCGTACCATAAATAATAGTTGCCAAAATATGCGCCCTCAACAACGGTGTATTCAGCTAAAGTTTCATCTTCGTTCATAAATGTTAGGGTATAATAATTCCAATTGCCACCATAATATGTAGTTATTGTTTCATCTTCCCATTCATTTATATAGTTCCAATTAGAAGCCCAACTAGCTGTGTCTTGTTCATCGCCATAATAGTAAACACCAGAGTAATTACAATATACAAACGCATATTCGCCTACATAAGTAACATTTTTACCGATAAATATGCTTACACCATATAATCCTTCAAAAGCATAAGACGCAATAGCAGTTACGCAGTCGGGAATATAATATTCTGTAGACCACTCAATTACAGCAGTAATGGTGCAAGTAATAGTGCCGTCTTCATTTTCACTAAGTTCGTAACGATACCATTCGTCAAGTTCGCTGAAGTCGCCCTCAACCCACTTTGCATAAAGAATCATATCGCTATCTATTGTTGTGGCAGTAAAAGCAACTGTTAAATCGCTATCTGTATACCAGCCACTAAATGTGTACCCATCTTTTGTTGGGTTAGTAGGCAATACAACGGCTTCACCTTCTTGCACATCAAGTGAATCAAGCGTGCTTCCGTCATTGCTATCAAAAGATATGGTGTGCCAAATCTCTTCATCTTTATCATCGTAATCGTCGTTATCGGTATCCAAATCTGCATTTAAGTAATCCCAAACTACGGTGCAATCGTCATTCCAATCGCTAGCCCAACCGCTTGGTGCACTTAGTGCCTCACAATAAATTGTCAAATAATCGCAATCACAAAATGCCATTGATGCAATACTTGTGACACTTGCGGGGATAACTACACTTGTTAATGTATCGCAGTATGTAAACGCAGTAGAACCAATATTTACTACACCACTTGGAATAGTAATTTCTGCAACGTCATTACCCAATATAACAGTTTTGCCGTCAAGGGTTATGTATACATCGCCAATTTCAACATAGTTGCCAAGTAGCAAATATGCGTAAAGGTGGTCAAGGTGATAAATTGAACCATATTGAATATATGTATAGCCAGCGTCTTCCATTAATGCAAGAAACTCGGATATAGTGGAATCAGTTGTGCCATCTGCAAACTCAAAAACCAAAGGTACTTGATTTGAAGTATCATTGTTTGAAGCGTTTGATAAGCCACTTATTTGTTCGGCTGCATTTGCTGGTGCGTTGCTTACAACTGCATCCACCGTCAAGCCATAGAAGTAACTGAGCCCATAATCGTAATAATCGGAACTTTCTGTAACTTCATTATAGCTAACGAAATCGGCTTCATAAAAAGTTTCTTTCATATCGTCTAGCTCTTCTGATGTTCCTTCATAACCATAAGATTTTGTAAAAAGATATTGCAAGAAAGCATTTTCATTTTCTTCAACATAATAAGTCAAACTATATTCTGCAACTGCATTTTCTGCCCAAACAATGTTGTCGTATTGGTCTTGTGAAGATAAATCTACAAATGCCACCCATTTTGCATAAACTGTGATGTTTGATGTAAGGCTAGTTGCTGTAAAAGCGGTAGAAAAATCGCTCCGTCAAAAACATAGTCGGTTTTGGTTGGATTAGTAGGCAAAGTTATTGTGCTGCCTTCACCTATTGTAATAGCATCAACCGCGCTGCCGCCATTGCTATCAAATGTAATTATATAATCTGCAACTTCGTCTTCAATATCTTCGTCAACAGTTTCTGTCCAAAGCGCATAAACAACTATATTGGCAGAAACATTAGTAGCGTCAAATATCGATTCAAAATTGCTATCTAAATACCAACCCCCAAATGTGTATCCGTCTTTAGTTGGATTGTCGGGCAAAACAGCTGCTTCTCCCGCGCTAACAGTTATGCTTGCATATTCTACACCATCTGACATAAAATGCACAGTGTATGATGAGGATGCGTCAGTACCGCAAGCCGAAACTAGCGTTATCGCCATAACCAAAACTAAAAGAAATAATATGATTTTATATTTTTTCACAATCTCTCTCCTTTATATAATCCAAAATTTATAGCACAAACTTGCCATATTGCAATTTTACCATAACGCTATACATAAATCAAGTAAATACAGTGTAAAGCAAAATTTAAAACTATGTATAATTATTATATCGCAAATATATCCGCGTAAAAATGAATGAAATTGCCACTTCGTGTCAGTGAAATTCCTATCGGAATGAAATTTGCAAGCAAATGAAAGTCGCTTACGCGAATTGAGGATAAAATTATATAAAATGCCGTTGTTTGAGCCACGGATAAATCATATAATTGCAGGGGACTGCCGCACCCTACAATCTATATGCATTGTGTTTTGTCATTTGTTCCACGATTGAACAAACTATAAATTAAAAATCCACAATTATTCATTATTCAATATTAATTATTCATTCAACCCAACGGGTTAGTCCTCTGACGCCCGGACCTTATGCCGTCGGCAGACTATAATTTTAAATACAAAATAAAAAAAGAGCCCCAACTTCGCGCAATACAACGCACCAACAACCCCGCAATGGAGCTGAACCACCCGCAAGGGGAGATGTTTTGCGGCCGACTCTTCACCTCTACTATTTTAACATATATCGTGTCAAATGTCAACTATTTTTGATGTTTTTGCGAGAAAATGGATAAAATATACCGTACTTTTCTTTTTGGTTTCAAAAAGAGAAGTAGGCAAAAGAAAAAAACAAGCCTCTTTTTCCGAGGGCGGCTTGA
>JAWXUT010000006.1:11177-32120 GCA_044426075.1 Bacillota bacterium | reverse complement strand
AAAAACAAAATACCAGACTCAGCGGGGTTCACTATGCTCCGAAAGTTAGATTGTGCAGTAATTCAGCGATTACATAAGTCAATGGATGATCAAAAAATGCCGTTTGATACAGTTAAAGGATATTTTCAAGAAGGCAATCCGATTTATTCAGGTGCAGGAATACACGAAAAATCACATATTCAAATCTGCGTACGCAACGAGGACAATATTAAGGCATACTTTATGCCTCGCATAGTTGAATAAATGGGTGTCTTGGAATAAGTTTCAAGGTGCCTATTTTTATTGCTGTCTTAATAATAAAGTATAAATATTAGAATCACAAATTAAATAAAAATAATAAATTTATGTAAATAAAATTAGTAAACCATATTGCAAAATATGCTGTTTTGGTGTATAATGTAAGAAGTAATTTTTAAGGAGAAAACAAATGACAAAAATTAAAGAATTTTTTGCTGGTTTTACTGGCAAAGATGCCGTGTTGAGTTTCCAACATATGTTTGCAATGTTGGGCGCAACAGTTACCGTGCCAATCGTTTGTGGCATGAGTATTCCTCTCGCTTTGCTATCTGCAGGTGTAGGAACAATTATATTTTTCTTTGTAACACAAAGAAAGGTTCCCGTATTTTTGGGATCGAGTTTCGCGTTTATGCCGGGCTTGTTAACCATTTTTTCACAGCCAAATAGCTATAATGTTAACGCATTAGCGGCTATGATAGCTTTGGTGCTTGCGGGTTTAGTTTATATCGCATTTTCATTTGTGATAAAATACGTTGGTGTACAAAAAGTTAAAAAGTTGTTCCCACCAATAGTTATCGGACCAGTTATTATAATCATTGGTATGAACCTTGCTGGTAGCATTTTCTGGAATGATATCATTGCAAATTATACTTGTTATGGTTCAGTTGTATGGAAAGAGTGGACAACCGCTATTCTAACAGCTGTTACAATTATTGTTATAAATGCTTTTGCTAAGCCAAAATCATTTATGAAAGTTATTCCTATTTTATTAGGATTTGTAGTTGGTTACGTTTACGGCGCCTGTGTAGGTCTTGTTAATTTTGAAACAATGTTCTCTGGCGACATCGTAATTTTCCAACAATCAGCAGAAATTTGGGGATTCTGGGGCGCTTGGGGTGACCTAGACGGTGCTACAGTTGGCACAGCTATTATCTGTATTGTTCCAATCGCAGTTGTTTCATTTATGGAGCACTTGGGTGATATCGGTGCAAACAGCACAGTTTGCGGTAAAGACTTTATGCTTGACCCAGGCCTACACAAAACAGTTCTTGGCGACGGTATTGCTACTGCTGTTAGTGGTTTGCTTGGCGGACCTGCTAACACAACTTATGGTGAGAACACAGCTGTTCTTGCAATCACAGGTAACTACAACCCACGTAACGTATTTGTAGCAGCTTGTTTTGCAGTAATTCTAGCAGTATTTGTGCCATTTGCAGAAATTCTTCAAGCTATTCCAATCGCAGTTGTTGGTGGCGCTTGTGTAGTTCTTTTCGGTATGATTGCAGCAAACGGCTTGCGCGCTCTAGTTGACAATAAAGTTGACTTCGGCAACAGCAAAAACGTTATCGTTGTATCAGTTACACTAGCAGTTGGTTTGGGTCTTGGTGCATTGAGCCTAGCTGGCGATATTGTAAGTGCAATGAGCGGTTATGCTATTGACGGCAACGCAATTGCAATCGGATTCAATACAAGTTCAGGCGGATTCGTAGAAATCAGCCCACTAGCTATTGCAACCTTGTTGGCAATTGTTCTTAACCTAATAATTCCAGAAGGACAAAAAGCTCCTGAGGCTACACCAGTTGAAGCTGAAGCAGACATAGCAGAATAATTATTATCAATGTGGAAGTTATCTTCCACATTAAACAAAAGAGAGGTTTTATGAAAAAATTTGACAATGTTACAGTAATGAACCACCCTTTAATTGACCATAAAATTGCAATTTTACGCAATAAAGACACTGGAATGAAAGAGTTCCGTGAGTTGATTGAAGAGATTACTACACTTATGACATTTGTAGCATTTAACGATGTTCCAGTGAAAAAAATAGATGTAGAAACACCACTTGAAGTGACCGAACAAACAGTTGTACAAGAGTCATCAATAGCCGTTATTCCAGTGCTTCGTGCAGGACTCGGTATGGTTAATGGCGTGCACACATTGTTCCCAACAGCAAAAGTGGGGCATATTGGTTTGTATCGTGATGAAGAAACACTTGAAGCTAAAGAATATTACTGTAAACTTCCAGTTGGCATAGAAGAAAAAGTTGTTGTTGTACTTGACCCAATGCTTGCAACGGGCGGTTCAGCGGTTTCTGCTATTGATATGCTAAAAGCTCGTGGTTGCACTAAAATTAAATTGATGAATATTATTGCAGCTCCAGAGGGCATTGCAACAGTTGCCAAAGCTCACCCAGATGTGCAAATGTATGTTGCTACTGAAGACCGTTGCTTAAACGAACATGGCTACATTTTGCCAGGTTTGGGCGATGCAGGAGACAGGCTTTTTGGCACTAAGTAATCATACAACAAAATACAATTTAAAGGCACCCAAATAGCAAGTTTGGGTGCCTTTGTTATTATTTATCACCGAATATTAAGCACGCGATGCCAGTTAAAATTAGTATTGAAGATGTGGTTAAATAGTATATTTTTAGCGGTGTGATAAAAGAGGTGAGTGCAAGTAAAAGCCCAACAAAAATATAGTGTTTTGCGTGGCTTCGGTGCAAGATTGAAGATATAATTTTTGGGATATCATTAATTGAAATGCTGGGGCTAGACTTGTGTGGTGTAATGGTCTGTGGCAGTGCGTTGTGCTTTACTAAATGTCGTTTTGTGTCGTATAGTGAGGGGTAGCGAAAAGGGATATCTAGGCGCCGTGATGTTGCAATAACACTGCGGTCGGTGTTGCCAAGCAGAATTACTTCGGTGGCATTAAGTTCTTTTGCCTTGCGATAACAGCGGGCAATTTCATCTTTTAGGGTTTTCCCAAATTTATAGTTTACAAATACAAGAGTTAGTGTATTTTCTTTTTTTAACATTATAAATGGCGCAGACTTGCCATAAATTTTTGAGGTAACAAGGGTGCTTGCAAAGAGTGCGGTCTGTTCAACTTGACCCATAATTGCTAAATAAAATAACATATCTGTTACGGACATAGTGTGCCTATTTTGCGCAAAGTTCTTGCCTATTATCCAAGATAATAAAAATGGTATTGCAATAAGCGTACCTAATATTAAGGATAGAATAAAGTTGCCACTAAAGTATAAGCACCACATAGTTGCAAGTATAAAACAGACTATAGCAATTGTGATTCTATCTATAAATTTTGCCATAATTTAGTTATTGACATATGGCTATTTTTTATGCGGATTTTTAAGTATTGTGTTTAGGCGCGTGCGCATTGGGAAGCGCATACAAAGCTCTGCAATATCACTTTCAGTTAGTGTGATATAAGGGGATAAACTGCCTTCAGAAACTATATTTACAGTAATGGATTGTGATGATTTAATCAACTTTAGGAGCTCAATTAGCGTTAAATGGTCTGCCAAAATATAGGTTTCTGTTTTTATAGGCGCCTCATAATTTTTCGTTAATGTTGCGCTATTTGCAATGTGAATATAGTTATCGTCGGGTTCTTTTGAAGTGCTAGAAATATATAGCATAATGGCTAGCATTATTAAACTGAAGTTTATGCTAAAAAACGCACTTGCAATAAAAAGTATCAACAATATTCCCGCAAATATCACACCTATGTGCCGCAAAATCTTTTGAGTTTTTACGGTGTTTTTGCTTAGTGCAAGCAGTGCTCTTCCGCCGTCTAAAGGGTATATTGGCAATAGGTTAAAAAATAGTATCCCTAAATTTGCATTCAAAAAATCAACCGTGTAATCGTGTGTAACGGGGGCTATCCACCACATAGCATATACAAATGATATTAGTATTAAATTGACTGCGGGTCCCGCCAAACTAATTGCCAATGTATCTTTTTTCTGCAAATTTTCTGCACCATAAAGCACTGCACCAAATGGCATAATTACGAGCTTTTTTAGCATGTATCCTTTAGAGTGCGCCACCCACGCGTGCCCAAATTCGTGCAGCACTGCACAAACAACGGTGCTAACTAGTAGCATATATTTTCCTTGCAAAACAAGCAGTATGCCATATATCCAAAACGAGTTGTGAAATTGTATTTTAAACATATTTTATTCTATGTTGCGCCCGCCTTTAGTATAATAAAATTACCAAAAATAAATAATTTACATAATTTGGTGTGATTTTTACCACGTCACACACATATTTAGAGGCTAATTGTAAATATGTATTGACTTTGCGACTATATAATGTTATAGTATTAATATATAAACTAAAGTAGGTGGGTTATGTACAAAACAAACAAATTTTATTTAAAGCTAATATTCGTGCTAGTGCTGGTTGCAGTGGTGGCAATGGCTTTTGTGGGTTGTGGCGAAAATGCAACAACAACCGACATTTCTTATGAATTGAGGCTAAATGAATCAAACAGCAGTGTTTCTTTTACTGAAGGATATGTAGATATCACTTCTATTAAAATTGACTATTATTGTGTTGAAACAGATATTGTTGCAGATAGCAGTGTGGCAACTTTGGTTGAGTCATTTTATCTTGATAGCACAATGATAAGTGAAGCGGATTTAGCTAAGCTAAGCACATCTGGTACACATACTGTTACAGTAACTTATGGCGACTTAACACTAAGGGTTGCAGTTACAATCGTGCCAGAAGTAATCGTTTACACCTACGATGTAACTTATGACGCACAAGGCGGAACATTCAGCGACGGCTCAACTACAAAAACTGAAAACCTACTTACAATTTCAGCAATTCCAGTGCCAACAAAAGCGGGATACAACTTTGCGGGTTGGTATTCAAATAGCAATTATTCTGGCACCGTACTAATCACACCTTATGAATTAAAAGCAAACACAACTTTCTATGCAAAGTGGGTAAATGAAAATATCTTTGCCGTAACATATGTAAATCAAGTGACAAACGCTGTTATTTCAACAGTGGAGTTTGAGTCGGGTGACGCGCTAACTTATCCTACAGTGCCAACAAATACGGGCAAAACTTTCAGTGGTTGGGGTTATTATGACGGAAGCGCAATTGACACCACAACAGTAACTGCAAATATGACAATTTACGCTTTTTACACTGTAAATGAATACACCATTACAATTGCTAGTTCAGAGTGGGATGAAGACCGTACCTATGTTGTAGAATATGGCACGTCATTTGTAAACACATACAATGCAATCCCATTCCCAACCAAAACTGGTTATACTGGATACTGGGCAATTGGCACAACCGCAGTAACAACAGCTGATTTATCAAGCGTTACAAGCGACATAAGCATTACAGCGATTTACACAATTAATCAATACACAGTAACTTATATGATTCCAACTGATCACACAGAGCAAGCTGAGGCAGTAAATTTTGAACTATATACTACAAAAACTGGCAATTACAACACAACTTTGGGTTCAACACCAGTACCAAGCAAAACGGGTTACTCTACAGCATGTTGGATGTATATTGAAAATGGTCAATATGTTGACGCAACAGAAAAACTTGGCATTGGTTTGACAGAAAGCCTAACAGTGTATGCAATTTATACTGTTGACGTGTACACCATTACATTTAATGACGGCACAAGTGATCAACCAGAACTAAAATGCGAATACAATTCATATATTGATAGTTTCACGCTAGTTGATGGCGATGGAAACGACCGATACGACACTAAATATTACACAGTAGAGTGGTATAGCAATGCTAATAAAGAAGCATCAAGTTTAATTTCATTCCCACTATTAGTTACCTCAGCCAAAACATACTATTACAACGTGGTTTCAAAACCATTGCAAGTAGACTACGTATTGCCAGACGAGGTTGACGACGAAGCATTACAATATGCAGAAAGTGGATTGCTTTATACAGAATATGTAAGTTATGGCGCGGCAACAAACAATACAATAGCGCTAGAGCTTGTAATGTATGATTTTGTAGGCTGGGTTGATAATGATGGTTACACTGCGTATTTAAAATTAGACGACAAATCTGAATTCACAGGTTATGTAACAAACATAAACGACTTCTATGAATATAGCGAAGGTAACGCCCTAATCGCAATACTAACAGTAAAAGAGTTCACAGTAACATTTGCAAATATGATATATACTGATGCATCCGACACAATTGGTTTTGAGAACATTGCGGGAACAAGCGGAGTGCCATATAACAGCGTATTGTATAGCTATGACAGTGGATTAAGTAAAGATTACTATCTTTTCCCAAACATTGAGCTTGATGATGAATATGAATATGAACCAAGTTATGATGAAGAAAGTAACAGCAGTAATGATGATTCTGATTGGGTGTTTGACGGTTGGTACACAGACACAAGCTTTATAAACAAAGTTGATTTTACAACTGGCGCTAACTGCACAGTTACAGCAAACGTAACATATTACGCAAAATGGGTGGATATCAACAAGGGTACAGAAGGGCTAGAGTATACTTTGAGTGACGACGAAACTTACTACATGGTAACGGGATTCAATGCAAACGGCGCAACCTCAATTGACACACTTTATATTCCAAGTGAGTATAATGGCACACCCGTAAAAGGAATTGCAAGTTATGCTTTTGTTGACGCAATGTCTGTATCAATTAGAGAAATTCAGTTATCTGCAAACATTGAAATTATTGAAGATAATGCATTTATTGGACTTGCAACACTTAAAGCAATAACTTTGGCGACAGATAACACTGAGTTTGTAGTTGAAAATTATGTTCTGTACAACTCAGGCAAAACAACATTGTATTTATATCCAAGCGGATATACTGATGCTGGTTTAACATTTACCGTGCCAAGTTCAGTTGTTACAATTAATGCAGGAGCCTTTGCTTTCACTCAACTCTCAACAGTTGACTTTAGTGAAAATAGTGTATTAACAACTATTGGTGACAATGCATTCTATGGTTCAACCGCACTTTTAAGTGTGTTGAAATTACCTACAAGTTTGACATATATTGGAGTGCAAGCATTCTATTCAGCAATCCAATTGCACTCTATTTCATTTGCTACAATTAGCGGATTAGAATATGTAGGTAGCGGTGCGCTAGAAAAGACAACTTGGTGGATGACAGAGAGCAGCAAAGGAATAATAACATTAGGTGGCGTATTGCTTAAATATACAGATACAACAGCAACTGAATATACAATTAGTGACGATATTGTTGCAATAGCAGAAGGTGCATTTTCAAATGAAAACAACTACGCATTAAGTTTAACTACAATTATCATTTCAGCTAACAGTTCACTTAAGAGCATTGCGGCAAACGCATTTGTCGGATGTCCACATTTAAGTTCTATAACTATTGAAACGTCGGGTGTTGAAATCGATAAAGACGCATTCGTTGGCATTCAATCGTACGCAAAACTTTATGTGGTTAGCAGTTATTTGAATGACAGTGACTTGATAGAGTTCTTTGGTTCTGAAAATATAATTACGATAGTAGCTACAACAACTGTGGATGATGATAATTAATAAGAAAAAGGCAGTTACTAAAAACTCCACAAGCGGTGGAGAAAAATACAGTTTGCTCAGTAGAGTAACTGATATGGCAACGCTTTGTGCCTCAGATTTTCCACACATAGCAAGTGGATTGCATCAATATATAACAAAATCAATACTCGCGCAATTAAAAGAGTATTATTCTACTATAAAAAAAGCTCCAACTATGCTGGAGCTTTTAATAGTGGGTGCAATTTGGAGTGAATATAAGTATGAGGATATGGCTATATCGCAAATAGAATTGGAGTCTAGCAATCCGCATATACGGAAGGCGCTTGACCTTTATCGCGCGTGTAGAATGTCTCGCCCAAGCAAGGCACCTACAACAATAAGAGATATTTCTGTTGCGGGGCAAGATGTTTTGGCGCTTATGCGTGCTGATATTTATAGAACTGTGGGGCGCGATACCTATTTTGCATTTGACGCGGGCAATAGGATAGAAAAAGGCAAAAATTGGCTCAGTGTGTCATCAAGTTTAATTAGGCAAGAGCGCGGGCAAACTGCAATCAGAAAAATAGCCGATGCGTGTAGATTAAAGCACGGCAAACCTTTGATGTTTTCACGCGTTGAAGTTGCTAAAAACAATGAGAAAATAGCCGAACACAGCCGATATTTTGCAGAATATGGCAGTAAAGAGGGCGTGCCAAGCTATAACGATACGGGTATATATTCTGAGCGATTTAACGAGAGTTATGAGATAGCAGTATCTATAAATCTTCACAAAACACTGCACGATAACGCAGTTCGTGCGGGAGACAGAATAGTGCTTATTATGGCAAAAGACAACAGCGCTGATGTTATAAATTCCGACGATTTTGAAAAGGTTAATGACAATTTAGTAAATTACACCGAATGCGAAAGCAACTTAATGCAGAGTTGTTTGGATTTTGAAAGTGGTGTGAGAATTGTGCTCGATAAGAAAAATGGCTATCAATTAGAAAACATTTTAAACATTTCAGAAGGCAGTGTGCTTGCCGCAGTTAGAAGCAAAGAATTTAAAAAGTTTGAAGAAAATATTGCTTCAACATCATTGGTGTTTGACGCCATAGGCATAGCAGAAATCCACAGAAATCTTATAATAATGCAAGACAAAACTCAAGTGTTCTCTTGTAATATAAACACATTAAAGTATAGGAAACAACTTTACACAACCGCAATTGTGCGTGACAGAGAGTATTTTTATCAAAGAGAGGCAGAAGTGCCAGAAGATATAACTGAATATGTTTTATCGCGCATAAAAAAGGCAAAAATATCAAGCAATCTAATTATGGATGGCACAAGTGGCGCATCAATATTTGCACCATTGGGTGGGAAAATGCTTCTTACACCAACAGCAGTAAACGGTGTAATTGCACCAATTAAAGACGATAGAAATCGCGCTGTTGTGTATGCGGTTGGAAACACGTCAACAAATAGGCAGTATCCATTTTTAACCTCAATTAATGCTATAGTTTATGCAATATCTAAACTTATTGCAGCGGGCGTACCGCTAGCTTCTATTGCAACAAATATGAACGGATTAACTGGTAAAATAAGTGACGCTTATGCACTGGGCGATTATCTTGAGTGTAGGTTAGGCGAGCTATATTGTATGACAAATTTAGCCGTGGCAAACTTAGGCGGAGCTGCAATTTACTGCAGAGGCAGTGGTGCTCATCAAAATGTTAGCACTACAGCAGTTGGCGTTGCCCCAGCGGGTGCACTAATATCCAATGTTTTTAAGCCCAATCAAAAGCTATATTATTTGAGGATTAAACGCGATAAATACGGCGTGCCAGACTTTAAATATTTATTGCGACTATATAACCTAATAAATATCTGCATTTCAACCGGCAATATTGAGTCGGCAACCGCTGTTAAAGGCAATATTACTGATGCATTGACGGTGTCGCTAATCGGCAGTGGCGCGGGATTTTCATTTGCAAAAATTGATGAATCTACATTTGAATCCAATATCGGCGACTTCATTGTAAGTGCTAATAATATAGAGGAATTAATTTCAATTGATTATGAATATTTGGGCGTGGTAGATGATACTGGAGATATAAAAGGTGCGGGATTATCAATTTCAAATAGAAATGTATTTAAAGCTCTATTTGGTAGCGATAGCAACAAAATTGAGCAAATAGATATACTTCCTTATATAGATGCGGGCGATTTAGTAAAGCCAAAAATTAGCACGGTAAAGCCAAGGGTAGTTATTCCATATTTTAATCACGCAACCAAATTTTTTGCAACTAATTTTGAACGGGCGGGGGCAGAGGTTTCAATTGCTAGGGTAGACCTATCTGCTAGCGAAGATGAGTTAGCGCGTGAAATGCGAAAATATATTGAAAATTCACAAATAGTGGGGTTATATGCGCCCTCAATTATTGGTGACAGCGGTACTTTAGGCGCAAGGATAGCTAGACTTATTGAGCATCCCATAGTGTTTGACGCAGTTAATGAGTTGATTTATAGGCGCGACGGCATTATTTTGGGTCTTAGTGAAGGTATGCGAGTTTTAACGGAGTTGGGTCTTATCCCTAACTGCAATAAAAATATAAAAGAAATCCATATGGTTGCAAATAACCCACAAGGGTTTGCATCAAACACGTGCAAAGTAAAAGTAATAAGCAATAAAGGTCCGTGGTTTAGCGGCGTAGAACTGGGAAAAATATATTCAGTTGATGTTGGCGTAAGTATGGGCAGAATTGCGGGTAAAGAGGAGTATCTCAAAGAGTTGCTGTGGCAAGGGCAAATTCCAACGGTGTTTGTTGATAGCAATGGTGAACCTACAATGCAGTATCCATTTAATCCAACGGGCAGTATGTTTGGGGTAGAGTCGGTAATGTCTCCAGACGGAAGGGTGCTGGGCAGATTGAGTTATGGTGATAGGCTAGTCACAAGGGTAAATGGAGTGGAGTCATTTGATGAAAAATTGTTAGAGCGAGGAGTGAAATATTTTAAATAGATGATAGAATTAGTATTCAATATAATATTCATATTAATTGCTGTGGGCGCCATAGTGGGTGTCTGTTTTGCAATGAAAAAAATAGCAAAATTAAAAAAGAGATTTAAGCAAGCAATAGTACTTGTTCCTTTATATAAAACATCAAAATTTCCGGCAATAGGCATAGGCGTATTTTCTGCTATAATTATAGCGGCGTTAGTTTTGATGATAATAATTGGCTATTATATAGTGTGTTTGTGCATAATCGCAATGTCTGCATCTGTAATAGTGTTGTTTTCTTCTATGAAAATGGTGCGCTGTGCGGTGCTGGATATCGGGGTAGTTGTGCCATATAAATTTATTGACTGGTCTAACTTCTGCGATTATGAGATAGAAAACGATACAATTTTTTTCGTTGGGGACTCTAAAGGCAATGATACATTGGCTAGTGCTACGCAACGTTTGTTGTTTGAGGCGGAAAATAAAGAAAAACTTGCATTTATATTGTCAAAATACAGTATTCGCAATAGATAGACAAAAAATTTCAAAAGGATATTGCCAATATTTGTATTGTGTGATATAATACACTTAGAATCTTATGGCAACAAGGAGAAAATATGTTAAAGTGCAAACTAAACATTAAGTATATTATAGATGATAAGGCGTTTGAAGACGATCATTTGCAAACGCAGCATTATTCTATTGATATGAGCAACGACGGCAATGGTTTAAAGGTAATAATCACACCTAGAGAAAAAATGGAGCTAGTTTCTTTTGTGTTAGAGTACAACAAAGAATATGGCGCAAAAGATAGGTTTTTCAGCAATGGATATCAATCTTGGACAACATCTTTAGAGTACACTAAATATGACAAGATGAAAGGTTTGTCAAAAATAACCGATGTATTGCCAATGTTCAAGCCAATGGCGGGGTTGTCAAGTGACTATTTTATTAAAGGTGCAGCACCGGTAAAAGGCGTTTTTCATAGTTTCACATACACCTATGTACGCAGCGCAGAAACAATTGAGTTGTGGGGTTCGTTGTCAGAAATGGGCGGATACACAATTTTTAACGCTGATATGAACAAAAAAACCTTCAGTATAGAAAAGGATGTTGAGGGGCTTGTTATAACAGAACCATATTTATTGTGTGACATTGTGCGATATGTTGATAATTATGACAGCGCATTTGACAAGTATTTTAGCACAATGGGGGTTGCAAAACCACGCATTAATCGCCTAACTGGTTACACATCTTGGTACAACTATTTTAGTAAAATTAATGAAGAAATCATTTTGCGCGATTTAGAAGGGTTAGATACGGTAAAAGAACACGCATCAATCTTCCAAATTGATGACGGATTTGAAACAGCTGTTGGTGATTGGCTAGAGCCTAATCCAGCAAAATTCCCAAATGGAATGAAATTCCTTGCTGATAAAATTCACGACAAGGGGTTTAAGGCGGGTCTTTGGCTTGCTCCATTTAATGCACAACGCTCAAGCAAAGTGTTGGCAGAGCATCCAGATTGGTTCCTTAAAAAACCTTCAGGCAAACCCGCGTTAGGCGTTGCAAACTGGGGTGGCGCATATACTCTTGATATTTACAATCCCGAAGCACGTGCATATATTGCGCACTTCTTTGATGTTGTGTTAAATGATTGGGGTTATGATTTAGTTAAATTAGATTTTCTATTTAGCGCTTGTATTCAACCAAGAAACGGTAAAAGCCGCGGACAATTGATGTGCGAGGCTATGGACTTTTTGCGTGAATGTTGCGGCGATAAATTTATATTAGGTTGTGGCGTGCCACTAGGACCAGCTTTTGGTAGGGTTGATGCTTGCCGCATAAGCTGTGATGTTGATTTGAAATATCCAGGTAAATTCTATGGTGAAATCCTTCACGTAAACAACGAAGTGCCTTCTGCAAGGAACGCTATCAATAGCACTATATTCCGTAGGCATTTAGGCGGTAGAGTTTTTGCAAATGACCCAGATGTATTTTTCTTGCGTGACTTCAACTTGGTTTATAATATGAAGCAGAAAAAACTTCTTGCCCGCATAAACAGTATGTTTGGCAACGTGTTGTTTGTGTCAGATGATATCAATAAATATAAAGAAGAAGAGAAAGAAATTTTAATAAAAACATTTAAGAAGCCAAGCGTTATGGTTATATCTGCTGAATATATTGACAAGGCAGAAGTTAAAATTGTATATCTTGAAGACGGAGCTAAAAAGAATTTGACTTTTAATATTGATACTGGAGAAAGTAATTTAGATTGGTAAAATAAGTATATAAAACATTCAAAAAACCGCCCTTAGTTGTCATACTAGGGCGGTTTTTTAATATACTAATGCTATGACAGAGATGACCATATTATTTGAAAAGAATGAAGTGTTAGATAGAGAATATTTTATTGCAGAGCTAGGCAAAAATAGGGATTTCAAAATCGAATTATCAAGTGGGAAAAGTGTAGATACAGTTAGCGTCAAATCCGATAATGGGCTACTAAAAGACTATGTTTGGGAGGCTATAGCAAGTGTTATACTACAATGCCATAAATTTAGAGCAATAAGCACAAGGCTGTTTAAAATGGGTGCAATCAAATTGCAGGAGTGTTTGATAATAGGGGCGCTGCTTGGGTTTGATGCAGCCAGCGAAAGAAAAGAAATTTTAGAGCAAATGACGCATTATAACAATAGCATTTCAATAAATGGATTGTTAAAGTTTAAGTTGCAAGAAGTTGCAAACAATTGGGTGTCACTAGTATATTTGGCAACAAAACTGTTGTTGCAGTGCGCGGATAAAAGTGACTACTTAGATGTGGTGTTTTTTCTAATGGCGGCAAGCTGTAATGCCGACAAGCGTATGTTGATTTGCAATAGAGAGGGGCAAATTAGGTTAGATTTAGACGGAGAAGAGATAATTATCCCAACACTTACAGAAAATCACGAAGGCAACGCGCTAATCGCACTTATTTCGCAATCGCCAACCACAATAAATATCATAAACAAAGAGCGTGTTTCGGGCAATTTTTACAATATTGTTAAATGTTTGGGCGAGCACGTGGCAACAAAATAAAAATATCATTATAAATTCAGCTATATTTCGCATTACGCGTTGACTATTGGACATAATTATTGTATTATAGAAGAGTAAATATTAATTATGATATAAGTACTTAAATTTAAGGAGAATATAATGCCAATAAATCGTACACAGGTAGCAGAGCAAGATAAATGGGATTTATCTGGAATGTTTAAAACTGAAGCTGAATATGAAGAAAAATATGCAAGTGTAAAGTCGCGAATTCCGGAGTGCAAAAAATTTGAAAATAAGTTGGACAGAAGCAATACACTAGAGTGTTTGGTTCTTGAGAGTGCCTTAAGTAGAGATGTTGAGTTGCTTTATGTATATGCTATGCTTCGCAGTGACGAAAATACGGCAGACCCTAAATTTCAATCATTAAAAGGTAGGGCGCAGATGTTGTGGGTAGAACTTGCAACAGCAACCTCATTTATAAGTGGAGAACTTGCGTTAATGCCAACCGAAACACTGCAAGATATGGCAAATGACCCAAGTTTTGTAAATTTTTCTTGCGGACTAACAAGTATTATCAGAAACAAAGCGCACATATTATCGCCTAAAGAAGAAAAGTTGATGTCAGAGATAGGCAGTTTTTCGGGAGACTTTAAAAATATATTTGGTATGTTTGACAATGCGGATATCAAATTTGGCAAAGTAACTAATCAAGAGGGCGAAAAGGTTGAGTTGTGCCACGGAATGTATTCTGTGCTTTTAGGCAGCAATAATCAAAAGGTTCGCGCAAATGCTTTCAATAAATATTACAAATCATATAAAGATATGTTAAACACGGTTGCTGCAACTTATGCGGGCAGTGTGAAAAAAGATTGCACAATGGCTAGTATCCGCGGATATAAATCAGCACTAGATTGCGCACTGCAGAGGGAGCGTGTTACAGAAAATGTATACAACAATTTGCTGTCAGCAGTTAAAGAGGCAACACCTCATCTTCATAAATATGTAGCGTTGCGCAAAAAAGCATTAAATGTAGATACTTTAAATATGTATGATATGTATGTTCCAATAACAGCAGAAGGCAGGTTGGATTTAAGCTACAATGAAGCATATGACTTGGTTGTTGATGCACTTGCACCACTAGGTACAGAGTATCAAGAGTTGTTAAGAACGGCGCGCACTTCTAGGTGGATAGATGTTTATGAGACAGAAAACAAACGCAGTGGCGCATATTCAAGTGGGTGTTATGATAGCAATCCGCACGTGTTGTTGAATTACAATCGCACAACTCACGATGTATTTACAATTGCGCACGAACTTGGGCACTCCCTTCACTCATATATGAGCACAAAGGCGCAGTGTTATGAAAAGGCAGATTATGTTATATTTGTGGCGGAAGTTGCAAGTACGGTAAATGAAGTGCTAATGATTAAACACCTTTTAAAAGAAGCAAAGGGTGAGATGCGCAAATTCTTGTTGTCTTACTATTTAGATATGTTTAGAACAACATTGTTTAGGCAGACTATGTTTGCGGAGTTTGAAAAGTTTTCGCATGAACAGTTTGAGGCAGGCAATACACTTACTGCAGAATTAATGAGCGCAAAATATTATGAATTGAATAAAGAATATTACGGAAGTGCAGTAAAGCACAATAAAAACATCTCATATGAATGGAGCAGAATTCCACATTTTTATAATGCATTTTATGTATATAAATATGCAACTGGAATAACCGCCGCCGTAAACATAGCAAACAATATTTTGGCAGATGACAACTACAAATCCAAGTATTTTGAGGCGCTTTCTTTGGGTGGTTCGCGTGATCCACTTGATATTTTGAGGGTTGCAGAAGTCGATTTAGAGAGCAAGGTGCCATTTGAGTGTGCTATGGCAGAGTTTTCAGCAGTGCTTACAGAGCTAGAGGGAATGATGTAATGAAAAAGATATTTTATATAGCAATAATGATAATTTTGATTGCATCTCTTAGCACAACAGTTGCTTTTGGGGTTTATTATTCAACAGATTTTTCTATTGCAGAAGACACAACTGAATTGGCGAATGAAAATGTGGAGTCAGAACTAATAACAGATAGCACTGGCAGTTATCAAGCAGAAATTGCATACAACAATATTTTGACTGGTGGCGGCTATATGATAAGATCATTACAGTTTTATGTTGATAGCGCCGCGCTTGCTGCAGAGACTGGCAAGAGTGTATCCTCAACAGAAACAGAGATTAATGCAATGCTTAGTTCGCTTGCGGGCACATATTCATTTTTGGGATACGGTGTAAATTTAACCAACTGCTTTTTAGATATAACGGTTGAGATATACAGCAGTTACACTGATTATTATATTGCTTATGGGATAGACGGATACTATAATTCAGAGAGCAGTTATGAGTCTAAAAACTATGGCTTTTTTGTGGACACATACGTTGTGGGCGAGACTATTTTTGCAAATATGTACAATAACGGCTTGTATGACGCGTTGCTAACAATGACTGCAGTAACTGGATTAGAAGAAACCGATGTTGCTCTAATATACAATTATGGCACAAAATACAGCACAAATTTGATTACATCAGATGCAACAAACACATATTATTATGAAAATTATGGTTGCTATATTCATAAATATGTAATGGATATAAACAGCACGGATTTACAATATACACTTATTCAACATACACCTAACACTACGTTGTGGTATTTGGTGATTTTATTAGGGGGAACCGCACTAGCATTGGGCTTGTTTGGCTTTATGATAGTGTACAAACGGAGGAAAGCATAATGGCAGATATTACAAATGAGGTAGCGGCATTAAAAACCTATCCCAACAACTTTGAAGCAGAGCAATCATTGCTATGTTGTATTTTGATAGGCGGAGATTTGGCAACTAGTATAGTTCCAACAATTCCAGATGATGCATTTTACAATTTAAGGCATATGAAGATATTAAAGGCTTGCAAAGCACTTGTTGCTAAAAGCCAAAGAATAGATATCATTATGGTAAATGATATGCTTGAAAACAGCAAAGATAGCGACTTAAATATGTTTGAATATTTGGGTGAATTGATATCAGTTGTGCCATCTGCAGCAAACTATAAAGGATACTGGGAAATTGTAGAGCGTCATATGATGCTTCGCAGAGTAATTGAAGTTTGCAATAAAACAACAGCAATGGCATATCAAGGAGAAGATTCAAAAAAAGTTATAGATTTTGCTCAACAAGAGTTGTATCGAGTAAATCAAACCTTCCAAAGAGGCTCATTAGAACATATGTCGCAAGCATCGGGTGACTTTTTAAGTGCGTTGAACCAAAACTGTAAAGATAAATCAGCTTCACGCGGATTGCTTACAAGATACAAGCGTTTTGATAGCATAACAAACGGATTGCAACCAACAGACCTTGTTATTCTTGCCGCAAGACCTTCAGTTGGTAAGACCTCATTTGCGTTAAACATCGTTTCAAACATTATTGAACACGGTGACAAGGATAAACTTGTTGCAATATTCTCACTAGAGATGTCTTCAACGCAACTTGTAAAAAGAATGTTTAGCACATTGAGCTCAATTAGTATGGATATGCTTAGCAAAAGCGAACCCAACTTTGAACAACAAAAAGAGTTGTGGACAGTGCACCAAAACATATCAGCCAGCCAAGTTTATGTAGACGAAACGGGCTTGCAAGGGCCTTCAGAAATTCTTTCTAAGTGCAGAAGATTGTCAAATGAACACAATAAACCACTTGATTTAATAGTAATTGACTACTTGGGTCTTATGAAATCAGACAGCTTGAAAAGGAATGACAGCAAGTCAAACGAGGTTGGTGAAATTTCTCGTATGTTAAAATTGGCAGCAAAAGAACTAAATACACCAATTATCCTTATTTGTCAAATGTCGCGTGGAATTGAGGGCAGAGATGATAAAACCCCTAAACTATCCGACCTTAGGGACTCTGGTTCAATCGAACAAGATGCAGACTTAGTATTGTTCTTGTCGCGTGAGAATGAAGCCGATAAAGGCAAGCCAGAATACAATGTAATTTTGGATATCAGCAAACATCGTAATGGTGAACTTGGCGAAATTAGATATCATTGGGAGGGCAAACATATCAAGTTTACAGAGTCAACCGACCAGTACATAAACCGTGAAATTGCACCAAAACCAGTGGGCTACAACAAGCAAAACAACAACGAATAACATCAAAAAAGGCTGTCAAAAAACAGCCTTTTTTAAGTGTTGTAAATAATGTATTATGCCTTAACTTTTATGTGTTGGTCGTAGGCATATTTGAAGAAGAAAGTTACCAAGAATGCTTCGCCTACAAAACTTGTTAAGAATGTTAGGTCGGAGTCAATTATAACGCCAACCATAGTAAATGCAAGCATCATAACAGTTGCAATCAAAATGTTGTAATCTTTTTTGTATTTTATAGAAACAACCGCGCCTATTGTCATGGGGATAAGCGTGCCAAAACTCAAAAACTTTAATATTAGTGCGGATAATATAAATGCATTATCCTTATCTATGCTATGCCTAATTACACCGCCATAATCAATTAAATCTACGGGAGAAGTAAACACCGCAACAATAGCCCAAATAATAACTACAACTACAAATCCATATGTAATATAAGTGTACTTTTTTGCTAGCAACAAATTGCAGTCGTGGCACACTTTCAACACAAATATAAATATAAGAGGTGTTAAAAATCCGTGGAACACGTGGCGCATCATTCCTATGAAGTAATAGCCCCCAAACGACTCAAGTTGGTATCCCAAACCAGTGATAATTGTATCATAAAACAGACCAAAGCTAACCAGTCCTATAAGCAAAAATAATACATTTTTACTCTTTTTAAAGTACACCAAACTAATCGCAAAAACAGCCAGTAAAA
Organism: Bacillota bacterium; assembly: GCA_044426075.1. Lineage (GTDB taxonomy): Bacteria > Bacillota > Clostridia > Christensenellales > DTU072 > JAWXUT01. The sequence goes on along the minus strand of JAWXUT010000006.1, from coordinate 13,615 downwards.
AGGCCGCTAACACAAAACAATATGCTGGGTTTATTGTGCTAAAAAAACTTTCCATAATTCTCCTCTGTTATCAATTTGTAAATCAATTAACTATATTAGTGTATCATAAAAAAAATGTAAAGTCAAATTTAAAAATGTAGTAATAAGCGTTGAATATACTTAATTATTGTGATATAATATTTGCATACTTGGAGGATAGCAATATGGATAATTCAAAACAACTAAAGATTAAATATGCATTGCTTGCAGCGGGCGTGATTATCGCGTGCTTCGGCTTGATGTTTATGTTAAGCGCAGCAGAAATTGTGGTTATTTTTAAAGTTTTCACAAAAATGGATAATATGCTTTTAAGATATATTTTTGTAATACTTACTATGTCTATTGGCATAATGTTGTTTTCAAACGTGGCAAGCACGCTTCCTAACAAAAAAATAAGAAACGGCACAACTATAGGCGTTACGGCATTTGCATTTATAATGACGTTGCCACTTGTATATGTTTTTTGTGCTATATTTTCTGCACATAACGGCAATATGGGCGCAGTTGGTGAGTTGATGATGCTAGACCAAATTGTTGCGGGCTTTATAGATTGGTTCGGCAATGGAGCATTTGTGCAAGTTGTTTATGTGTTTATGTTGATTCTATCAATTATATTTTTAGCAGTTCCACTTGTTACTGGTGTGCTAACAGTTAAGGGCAAGGCAATTAAAATTGGTAAAAACGATAAAGGGCAGCTTGTTTCTATTATAGAACTTCCTATAATCACCAAGCAAAATAACGCTAAAAATTAACCTCAAACAGAATAGTTTCGGTTCAATAATAGTAAATAATTTAGGCAGAGAGTATAATCTTTGCCTATTTTTTGCATAAAATCGATAATTATACATTATTTGAGTATATTTATAAATAATCCTTGCATAAAAAACGGAAATTTACGAAAAATGGGGTGCGAAAACTTGTCAATAAATTTTGAATATGTTATAATATAAATACAAAATTATAAATATAATGCGCTTTGTAGCAAAATGAGAGGATTGTTGATGAAAAAAGAAACATTGTATGATAAGAGCTTTGAACATGACGCGTGTGGAATTGGTGCTGTTGTAAATATAGACGGTTCAAAAAGCCATAGTGTTGTTAGTGATGCTCTAACTATTGTTGAAAAGCTTGAACATAGAGCGGGTAAAGATGCTTCTGGTGAAGTGGGAGATGGTGTAGGAATACTAGTGCAAGTATCGCACTCATTTTTCAGCAAAATTGGTAAAGAACTTGGCATTGAGTTGGGCGAAGAGCGTGACTATGGTGTTGGAATGTTCTTTTTCCCACAAGATAGCGCAAAAAGACACCAAGCTAAAAAGATGTTTGAGACAGTTTGTCGTAAAGAGAAAGTTGAGTTTTTAGGTTGGAGAAAATTAAGCGTCAAAAGTGAAATTTTGGGTAAAGTTGCAAGAGATTGCCAACCATATATTGAACAATGTTTTGTTAAGCGTCCTGCAAATGTAGCAAAGGGCTTTGAGTTTGACAAAATTTTGTATGTAATTCGCCGTTTGTTTGAGCAAGGCAATGAAGATATATATGTATCATCATTATCATCACGAACAATAGTTTACAAAGGAATGTTTTTGGTAAAGCAATTGCGTGAATTTTATGTAGATTTACACGATGAAGATTACAAGAGTGCTATGGCAATGGTTCACTCAAGGTTTTCAACCAACACAAATCCAAGTTGGGAGAGGGCTCATCCAAACAGAGTAATCTTGCACAATGGTGAAATAAACACTATCCGCGGTAATGTAGACAGAATGTTTGCGCGTGAAGATATGTTAGTATCTCCATTTATGGATGAAAATAAAGAAAAAATCTTACCAGTAGTTGATGTTAAAGGTTCAGATTCATCAAGGTTAGATAACACCTTAGAGTTTTTGTATATGAACGGAATAGAGCTTCCACTATCAGTAATGCTTACAATTCCAGAGCCATACAAACACGATAACAGCATAAGTCAAGAGCGTAAGGATTTCTACAATTATTATGCAACAATGATGGAACCTTGGGACGGCCCAGCAGCGATATTGTTCTCTGACGGTGACGTTATGGGTGCTGTTCTTGATAGAAACGGATTGCGTCCTTCAAGATACTATATTACAACAGATAACAAGTTGATATTGTCAAGTGAGGTTGGTGTTTTGGATATCGACCCCGCAAAAATTGTTAAAAAGTCACGTGTTAAACCAGGCGAGATATTGCTAGTTGATACAGTTGCTAAAAAACTTATCACAAATGATGAGTGCAAAGACAAGTATGCAAGCAGAAGGCCATATGGTGAGTGGTTAGACTTTAATTTATTGCGACTAAAAGACATAAAGGTTCCAAACAAAAAAGTTGAAACACATTCAGAAGAAGATCGTGCAAAACTTTACAAAGTGTTTGGCTACACT
>JAWXUT010000006.1:0-11167 GCA_044426075.1 Bacillota bacterium | reverse complement strand
AATGGGTGTTGAGGCAACTGCCGCAATGGGAACAGATATTCCACTAGCAGTTTTGTCAGAAAAACATCAACCATTGTTTAGATATTTTAAACAAATATTCGCTCAAGTTACAAACCCACCAATAGATTCATTGCGTGAAAAAATTGTAACAGATACCACAGTTTATATCGGTTCTGACGGCAACTTGTTTGAAGACAAACCAGATAACTGCAAAGTGCTTGAAGTTAATAATCCAATACTTACTGGTGTTGATATGATAAAAATAAGATCATTAAATAAACCAGGCTTCAAAGTAGCAACGGTATCATTATTATATTATAAAAATTCATCATTAAAAGATGCGCTAACAAAAATGTTCTTGCAAATAGACAAGGCATATATGAAGGGCTGCAACATTATAATTCTATCCGATAAAGGCGTAGATGAAAACCACGTTGCTATCCCATCAATTTTGGCGGTTTCAGCGGCAGAGCAACACCTAATCAGAACTAAAAAGCGTACGCTTGTTTCAGTTATATTAGAAAGTGGTGAGCCTCGTGACGTTCACCAATGCGCAACACTATTAGGTTTTGGCGCAAGGGCAATTTATCCATATCTTGCTCATGAGTGCATCATTGAACTTATCAGTGAAAAGGTTCTTGATAAAGATTTCAACACAGCAGTTGATGATTACAACAACGGATTAATTCACGGTATCGTTAAAGTAGCCGCTAAAATGGGTATATCTTCAATACAATCTTATCAATCAGCTCAAATTTTTGAAATAGTTGGTATTTGTAGTGATGTAGTTGAAGAATACTTTACATCAACCGTATCACGCGTTGAGGGTGTAACTTTAAAAGAAATTGCAGAAGGCGTTACCTATCGCCACGCACGCGGTTTTGATCCAATGGGCTTGAACACTGACCCAACTTTAGATAGCACAGGTTTCTCAAGATTGAGGAGCGGTGAAGATAAAGAGAGTCATTTATACAATCCACCAACCATTATTGCATTGCAACAAGCAACAAGAAATGGTGATTATAAGAGATTTAAAGAGTATACAGCATTAGTTGATGATGAGCATATCCCACACACATTGCGTGGTTTGTTGGAATTCACATTTGACAATGCAACTCCAATAGACATCAGCGAAGTTGAAAGTGTTGATGAAATTGTAAAGCGCTTTAAAACTGGCGCTATGAGTTATGGTTCAATATCTTTTGAAGCCCACGAGTGTATGGCAATTGCCATGAACGCGCTTGGTGGCAAGTCAAACTCTGGTGAGGGTGGCGAAAAACCAGAAAGATTGAAAACAAATGCAAACAGTGCAATCAAACAAGTTGCATCTGGCAGATTTGGTGTTACAAGTGAATATCTTTTGAGTGCAAAAGAGATTCAAATTAAAATGGCTCAAGGTGCAAAACCAGGTGAGGGCGGTCATCTTCCAGGTAACAAAGTTTATCCTTGGATTGCAAAAACACGTCACTCAACCCCAGGTGTATCACTAATTTCACCACCACCACACCACGATATCTATTCAATTGAAGACTTAGCTCAGTTGATTTATGACTTGAAGAACGCCAACCGTGATTCACGCATATCAGTTAAGTTGGTATCAGAAGCGGGCGTTGGAACTATTGCATCGGGTGTAGCAAAAGCGGGTGCCGCAGTTGTGCTTATCTCTGGATTTGATGGCGGCACAGGGGCAGCTCCACAAACTTCAATATTAGATACAGGTTTGCCATGGGAACTAGGTTTATCCGAAACTCATCAAACACTTATACAAAACAATCTTCGCCAAAGCGTTGTAGTTGAAACTGACGGTAAGCTTATGAGCGGTCGTGACGTTGCAATTGCAGCACTACTTGGTGCAGAAGAATTTGGTTTTGCAACAGCTCCACTAGTCACAATGGGTTGTATGATGATGAGGGTGTGCCACTTAGACACTTGCCCAGTTGGAATTGCAACACAAAATGAAGCATTAAGAAAGCGTTTCTGCGGAAAACCAGAATATGTTATGAACTTTATGAGGTTTATCGCAGAAGAAGTTCGCGAAATTATGGCAAAACTTGGTGTAAGAAAACTATCCGATATGGTTGGCAGAACAGATATGTTGCGTGTTCGTAAAAATCTAATCACCAACAGAGCAGAACTTGTAGATATGTCAGCAATCATTTCTCAAAAATATGCACATGTAGAAGGTAAAGTATTTGATAAAACCAAGATGTATGACTTCAAACTTGAAGATACAATCGATATGAAAGTTTTGTTGAAAAAGTTTGGCGAAGCTATAAAGAACGGCACTCCACATAAAGAGAGCATCAAAGTTACAAGCACAGATAGAACACTAGGAACCATAATGGGTTCAGAGATAACCAAACAATTGGGCAAAAACGTAGCTACAGATACATTTATTGTAGAATGTGAGGGTGGCGTTGGACAAAGTTTTGGCGCATTTATCCCACGCGGAATGACCTTGAGGTTAGAGGGTGATGCAAATGACTATCTAGGTAAAGGTTTATCTGGCGGTAAGATAGTAGTTTATCAACCTAAAGAAAGCACCTTTAAATCAAATGAGAATGTTATTATCGGAAACGTAGCACTTTATGGTGCAACCGACGGTGAAATTTATGTTAGCGGAATAGCTGGCGAGAGATTCTGTGTAAGAAACTCTGGCGCAACAGCGGTAGTTGAGGGTTGTGGTGATCACGGATTAGAATATATGACTGGCGGAAAAGCAGTTATATTGGGTGACACGGGCAAGAACTTAGCTGCTGGTATGAGCGGTGGTATAGCATATGTATTAGATGAAAAGCATAAGTTGTATCAAAAGTTAAACAAAGAGTTCGTAACCGTAACCGAATTAACCGATGCAGAAGATATTGCAGAATTAAAAGCAATAATAGCAAAGCACGTAGCAGAAACTGGTTCAGTATATGCCAAAGGAATCCTTGATAATTATGACAATATGATTGGTTCATTCAAGAAGATTACACCAAATGATTACAAGCGCGTAATGGATTTCATTAAGAAGTTTATGGCAGAGGGTATGAATGAAGAAGATGCTAGATTGCAAGCGTTTGAACTATCAAAAAGTGATAAACACTAAGGTTATATAGGTGAATAAGAATGGGTAAAATAACAGGATTTATAGATTACGAAAGAAAGAATAATGTAGCAGTTGAGCCACTTGAGCGCATAAAGAACTTCAACGAGTTTTACAATCAACTTGACGAAGCAGAGCGCAGGGAGCAAGGCGGAAGATGTATGGATTGCGGAGTACCATTTTGCGGTTCAGCTATTGAACTAAAAGGTATGGTAACTGGTTGTCCACTACACAACTTGGTTCCAGAATGGAACAACGAAGTGTTCACCGGCAACTATGCGCACGGATTGGCAAGGTTGTTAAAAACAAATCCATTTCCAGAATTTACTGGAAGGGTGTGCCCCGCGTTGTGCGAAAAGGCATGTATTTGCGGTATGCACGGTGATCCAGTAACGGTTAGAAACAACGAACTTTTTATAATTGAAACAGCTTACAAGGCTGGCAATATGACACCAAAAATTCCAGCAGTTCGTTCTGGTAAAAAGGTAGCAGTAATAGGTTCAGGACCTTCGGGGCTTGCAGTTGCAGAAAAATTAAACAAGCGCGGCCATTATGTTACAGTGCTTGAACGTGACGATCAAGTAGGCGGTTTGTTGATGTATGGTATCCCAAACATGAAACTTGATAAAAGTGTTATTGCGCGTAGGGTTGCATTAATGGAAGCAGAGGGTGTAGTTTTCAAAACAAATATGGACTACGGTAAAAACCTATCTCCCGCTATGCTTGAAGCAGAGTTTGATGCAATAGTACTATGCTGTGGCGCTAAAAAAGCGCGTGACCTTAATGTTAAAAATCGTGACAGCAAGGGCATATATATGGCAATTGAATACTTAACTTCAGCTACAAAAAATCTACTAACTGGCAGTGATTATATCAGTGCAAAAGGTAAGAGTGTTGTTGTAGTTGGTGGTGGCGATACTGGTAACGACTGTGTTGGCACAGCAATTAGACACGGTGCAAAAAGTGTTGTACAAATTGAAATGATGGGCAAACCACCAGTTGTTAGAGCAGAGAGCAATCCTTGGCCAGAGTGGCCCAAAGTGTTGTTAACCGATTATGGTCAACAAGAGGCAATTGCAGTTTTCGGTGAAGACCCACGCGTATTTAACACAACAGTTAAAAAGGTCATCGCAAAAAGTGGCAAAGTTACCGCAGTTGAAACTGTAAATGTAGCTTTTAAAGACGGCAAACTTACCTTTGTTGAGGGTACTGAAAAAACCATACCCGCAGACCTTGTGTTAATTGCAGCTGGATTCGTAGGTTATGAAGATTATGTAACCGCTCCTTATGGCACAGAAATTCCAAACAAACAAGCTGTTTCATACAAAACAAATAAAGATAAAGTTTTTGCTTGTGGCGATATGAAACGCGGACAATCTCTAGTTGTTTGGGCACTTCGTGAAGGCGTGAGATGTGCTAAAGAGGTAGATGAATTCTTAATGTATTAAGTATCAAATTATATAATTAAAATGAAGAATGAAAAATTGCGGATCCGCATTAAAAATAATTTTTCACACAAAGCAGTGTTTTCTTCTACTAAATTTTAAATTGTGTATATACAACTAAATTAATGAGGTGGTTTTAACTGCCTCATTTTTGCAAAAAGGAACAAATATGACAAAAACAAATAAACCCAAAGTAGCATTTATATGCAATCATAATTCTTGTAGGAGCCAAATAGCAGAAGCATTGGGCAAGGCGTTGGCAAGTGACGTATTTGACAGTTATTCGGCGGGAACTATAATAAAAAACCACATTAATGAAGACGCAGTTAGAATGATGAAATCCATATATAATATAGATATGGAAAAAACTCAATTTAATAAAATAATAGCAGATATTCCCGCACCAGATGTGGTGATTTTTATGGGTTGCAACGTGAGTTGTCCCTATCTTGTAGCGCCATATTCTGAAAATTGGGGGCTAGATGACCCAAGCGGCTGCAGTGATGATTTTTTCAGCGCGACCATTGCAACAATCCACAATAATGTGTTGAAATTAAAAGAAAAACTTCTTCAAAAATAGGCGCAAAAATTCTTGAAAAAATTTTTAAAAATATCAAAATATAGTTGACACTACTTAACTCTTTATGTTAGAATGATTAAGTTAATTTAATTTAATCTTTTTTCGATAAGATTGACTAAATTCAAGTCAAATATTGCAAGAAGATTAATGCAGAAAATAAAGGAGAGAAGTAAAATGACACTAGCAAAAGCAAAGACAGGCGTAGCGTACAAAGTAAAAGCGTTACATACTGGTGACCACGAAGTTGAAGCTTTCTTGTTCACACTTGGTTGTTATGTTGGCGAAAAGGTTGTTGTAGTTTCAACAATAAGCGGTAGCCAAACAATAGCAGTGCGTGACGGCAGATATAGCATTGACAGAAATCTAGCCAATGCGATCGAAATCGAGGAGGTAGCACAATGAGAGTAGCATTAGCGGGTAATCCAAATAGCGGAAAAACCACATTGTACAACGCATTAACTGGTAAAAATGAGCACGCAGGTAACTGGGCTGGTGTTACGGTTGATCGTAGAGAAGCAAAAGTTAGAAAAAAATTCTGGTTAAATCACGATATGGTTATAACTGACCTTCCAGGTGCATATTCAATGTCACCATTTACTAGTGAAGAGAGTATTACAAGTGAATTTGTTAAAAACAACAATCCAGATGTTATAATCAATATAGTAGATGCAACAAATCTTCGTAGAAGTTTGTTTTTTACAACACAATTACTAGAGTTAGGTATTCCAGTAGTAGTTGCACTAAACAAAAGCGATGTAGTTGCAAAAAAAGGCACAAAAATTGATATCGAAAAACTTGCAAACGAGATTGGCTGTCCAGTTGTTATGGTTTCAGCTGTAAGAAGCAAAGGTTTGCCAGGATTGATTTCTGCAATCAGCAATGTAGTTGGTAAAAAACAAGGCCCTGCATTTAGCGCTGGCAATGTTGATTTAACAAGTGAAAGTGCTGTTGCTGCAAGCGATAAAGCAAGATTTAGCTTCGCAGATGGCGTTGTTGATGCTGTTGAAGTTAAAAAAGAGCATGTTTCTTCACTAACAATACAAGATAAAGTTGATAAAGTTATTGCACACAAATGGTTTGGTATTCCAATTTTTGCAGCAGTAATGTTTGTAGTATTCTATCTATCACAAAGTTTAATCGGTCCTTGGATTGCAGATACTCTTGTTGGTTGGTTAGAAGCTGGTCAAGAAGCACTAGCAGAAGCACTAGGTGAGGGTAGCCCATTCTGGACATCACTATTAGTTGATGGTATAGTTGGTGGCTTTATCGCTGTTGTTGGTTTCTTGCCACTTGTTATGGTAATGTACTTCTTAATCGCACTACTAGAAGATTGCGGTTATATGACTCGTGTTGCTATCGTTATGGATAACCTACTTAAAAAGGTTGGTCTATCTGGTAAATCAATTATCCCAATGGTTATTGGTACTGGTTGTGCTATCCCAGGTATTATGGCTTGTAGAACAATTCGTGATGAGCGTGAACGTAGAGTTACAACAATGTTAACACCATTTATGCCTTGTGGCGCAAAACTTCCAGTTATCGCATTGTTTGCGGGTGTATTCTTCGCAGATTCATGGTGGATTGGCGCATCAATGTACTTTGTAGGTATTGCTATTATCATACTAGCAGCTCTATTAATCCGCACAATTAACGGTGCAGATAAGGCAAAAACATACTTCATTATGGAGTTGCCAGAATATAAAGTTCCTAACGTAGGCAAATCAGCAATGTCAATGTTAAACAGAGCTTGGGCATTTATCGTAAAAGCTGGTACAATCATTCTTGTTTGCAATGCAGTTGTTCAAATTATGAGTAGCTTTACATGGGGCTTTGACTTGGCACTAGATGACGCTTCAAACTCAATTCTAGCAAGCATAGCAAGTCCAGTTGCTTGGTTATTAGTTCCAATAGTTGGCGTATGTGCTTGGCAACTTGCAGCTGCTGCTGTTACTGGTTTCATTGCAAAAGAAAACGTAGTTGGTACACTTGCAGTTGTTTATAGCATCACAAACTTTATTGATACAGATGCACTAGAGCTTACTGGCGGTTCAACTGAAGTTGCTGCTGTTATGGGAATCACTGGTGCTGCGGCACTTGCATTCTTAATGTTCAACTTATTCACACCACCTTGTTTTGCAGCCCTTGGCGCTATGAATAGCGAAATGAAGAGCCAAAAATGGCTATGGGCAGGTATCGGAATGCAGTTTGGTGTAGCTTATGTACTAGCGTTCTTTGTATATCAATTCGGTACATTGTTCACAACAGGCAGTGTAGGCGCTGGATTTATCTGGGGACTATTGGTCAGCTTGTTACTAATTGGTCTAGTTGTGTTCTTGGCAATAAGAGGTCACAAAAAGAGCAAAGAAAGGCAGCTAGCAAACGCAATACAGGAGTAATATTAGATGTTAGCAACAATCATTGCAATAGTAGTTATAGTGATTATTTTAGGGTCTGCAATAGCGTATATTGTTAGAGCTAAAAAGAAGGGTGTTAAGTGTATAGGTTGCCCCGCGGGAAGTACTTGTAACGGTCATTGTGGGAGCACAAACCCTATAGAACAGCAACCCAAAACAGCACAACAACCAATTGAAGAACACAAATGCAACTGTGCAAATTGCACTGGCGGAAGCGATTGTAAATGTGGCAATGATGACAAAAAATAACAACTAAATACAATAAGCAAAGGGGCTGTAAAGAAAATCTTTACAGCCTCTTTTTTTACAAAAATGGTAGCAATTAGTAGTCTTTTTTGAAAAAATCAGTGATAAATTAAATTTAATTGGCAGTCAATATTTGTTGCAAACAAATTATTTTTATGATATCATATAGACAAATGGTTGCAAGATCATTTAAAAATTTAGAGAGAGGTTCGGTATGAGTAAGTATGACAAAATTATCAGTGGCAAACACGACAGCGCTCAGTACATGATGGATGAGATTAAACACATAATCACCACCATACCTAAGCGTGCACCAGGCAGCGAAGGAGAAAAGCTTGCTTGCGAGTATATGGCAGACGTTCTTGAAAAAGATTGTGGTTGTCAAACTCCAAAAGTAGAATCTTTTAAATTGAATCCAAATTCATTTTATGGTTGGATTTACATTACAATGGCTTGCGCAATGCTTGCAATTGTAGCATTTTTCTTTGTTCCTATTGTAGGTATACTTTTGGTTCTTTTAGGGCTAGCAGTTGCTGTTTTGTGCTTAGGTTTCTACACAAAAGTAGTCGATTGGATGTTCCCACAAAAAACTGGACACAATGTGTCTGCATTTAAAAAACCTACAGATGAAGTTAAATGCCGTATAGTATTTAATGGTCACCCAGATGCAGCTTGGAACTGGTGGGTTAATGAAAAATTTGGCGGTGTAGTACATCTTTCACAATATTTCCTTGCAATTTTTTCAGCAATATATATTCTTGCAATTTGTATAGTTGCAGTAGCTGTTAACGGTGTTGGTTTCAATGCAATTACTAGCGACAGCGGATATTTATATACATTAGGTATGTGCCAAATTATCTGTGTTCCATTTTTAGTATTATTGTGCTTTATGTGGAATGAAAGACAAGTTGTTGACGGCGCAAATGATAATCTAACTGGTTGTTATATGGGTATTGCACTTATTAAAGCTCTTACCGATGCAGGAATCGAACTTAAACACACAGAACTTGGCGTTGTATTAACTGGTTCAGAAGAAGCTGGTCTTAGAGGCGCAAAAGCTTGGGCTAAAGCTCATGCTGGCGAATTTGATGATGTTCCTACTTTTGTTTACTGTTTTGACACTATTTATGACGGCAAATTCCTTGCAGTTAACTATCGTGACTTAAACGCAATGGTAAAAGCAGACCAAGAAGTTAGTGACTTATTTATGAAGAGCGCAAGTGACTTGGGCGAGACATGTGAAAGAGGTATGGTTCCACCACTAGGCGGCGCAACCGATTCAGCTGCTTTTGCACAAGGTGGTTTCCGCGCAACAGGTATTACCAGTATGGATCACAACTTAGAACCATATTATCACACACGTAAAGATACTTGGGATAATATGAACAAAGACGGTCTAGCAAAATGCTTTGCTGTTACAGTAAAAACACTAGAAAATTTCGAAGAAAAATACGGTAAATAATTACTAATAACATTTTAAAAGGCTCTAAAGAAATCAATCTTTGGAGCCTTTTTTACAGCCTTTTTCTGTTTATCTATTTAATTAACTTAAATACGGTTGAAGGATAATCGCATAATGGGCAGTTAAAGTCAGCCCTCATTGTTCCAATATGCGTATATCCACATATTGAGCACTTCCAGTTTTCTTCTTTTATCTCATTAAAGTTGAGTTTAGCTAGTAGCGCTTTAATATCTTCAGTGGGAAGGTCATCTGCGCTATTTTGCAGCAAGATATTTTCTAAAAACTCCCTTGTATTCCCGCTTTGTGGCAACATATATCCAGATTCACGGATAATATCTTCTGCCATAATGCGGTTTGATTTTTCTATAGCTTTTGCCAACTTATTGGGTAGAGTGCTTGCAATTTTCTCTTGGTTTGTTTTGCTCTCTAGCAATAGGCGCATTGCCTTTATCACTTGTTCGTTGTGTTTTTGTTGCTTTGGATATTGCCCTGGAACCAAACTGATCGCCTTTGAAGGACACGCATTTGCACATGCACCACAACCTATGCATTTTGTCTTGTCAATAATACTGTTTTCTGTGTCTGATGCTCCGGTTGGGCACACATATAGACATAAACAGTCTTTTGTGCACAAACTTATATTCCTTACTGCATAAAATTTACTCATATCTAACCTCCAATCTCTTCAAACTTATAGTTTGGAACTTTGCAAACGGGGCATAGTTCGGGTAATTTATCGCCAACATAGATAAATCCGCATATTGTACATACATATATGCCGGTGTCTTCAATCATTTTATCGCCTACTTGCTCATATTTCTCCAAAAGCGATTTAAGCAAAATTGTAACTTTTGTGCTCCAAGTGTGCGCTCTTAATGCGCCTCTATCGTGTTGCTTATTTGCAATCTCTTCAACTAAGGGGTAGGTTTCAGATAGGTCATTGTTGATCTGCTGCAATAAATCAGCAAAGTTTTTATCCTCAACGCTGTCGCTTTTTTCTTTAAAATAATCAGCTAGCTTTGTAAATAATTTCGCTTCATCACCTAAATATTGCTTTTCGCATCCCTTTGCCAAGTTTGAACACAACACACTTGCCTCTATTGTAGATAGTTGTTTATCCACGCTTTTTTCAAGCACCTCAGTGTTAATTTCCTTTTTAACATCAAGCTCTCCTTTTTTAATAAAAACAGATTTTTCTGCCTTGCATAAAGGACATACCCAATCAGCTGGTAGCGCATTCCAATCGCCGTCTTTTGCTTCATCAAACATATATCCACACACTGCACATTTGTATTTTGCCATATATATTCTCCTTATAATATATTATAGTCATTTAAACCCCTAAATCGTTTAAACTTACTACAGCTTAATTATAACACACTTTTTCACCAATGTGGCAAATTTATAATTATTTGTTGCAATTCTGCCTTAATTATTGGAAATAATATGTAATCTATGCTATAATAATTTAAAAGGAGTACTAAGATGCGAAATATTGATTTGTTTAATAAAGATAACACGGTTTTTTCTTTTGAAGTTTTTCCGCCTAAAACAACAAGCGGATTGCAAAGCATCACCAGTGTTATTGGTGATTTATTAAAATTGAATCCCAAATACATGAGTGTTACATATGGCGCGGGCGGAAGTATGCAAGATAATCGCACGCTAGAACTCTGCAAAATGATAAAGGATTTATCTGATATTGAGCCACTTGCGCATATGACTTGCGTGGGTTCAACTAAAAATGATATTGATCAGCTTGTTGCAGAACTCAAGAAAATAAATGTAAAAAACATACTTACATTGCGTGGTGACGGCGGTGAAAACGGACTAACTAAAGGCGATTTTACATATGCTAGTTCACTTGCAAGTTATATAAACAGTAAATATGGCAACGATTTTTGCTTGGGTGGGGCGTGTTATCCCGTTGGT
>JAWXUT010000005.1:9222-32406 GCA_044426075.1 Bacillota bacterium | reverse complement strand
CGCTTCGGCGGTGGTTTGATTTACGGACTAAACCACTTTGACAAACAAGGCGCAATTGAATTTGCAGTTGCAGCATCTTGCTTGAAACACACAATTGAAGGCGATTACAACTTTGTTACAGTTGATGAAGTTCGCAAACTTTCAGAAGGTGACGGAAGCGGAAGGGTACAACGCTAATCACAACAAAACAATATTATTTAGCCGAAAGTATATTCTTTCGGCTATTTTTTTATAAAAAAAGAATTTTAGGATAAAACTAGTTGACAACTACTTTAAAGTGTAGTAAACTAAGTGTAAAGTAAAAAGGGTTTACAGGTGTAGTATGGAAAAACATATCGGTCTGGGTTTGTTAAATGACTATTATGGGGCATTGCTCACAAGTCACCAGTCTGAAATGATTAGGTTATACTACGATATGGATCTTTCACTTGCAGAAATAGCCGATCAATATAACATAACACGTCAAGGCGTGCGCGAAGTACTATTGCGATCACAAAAAAAGCTAGAAGAGTATGAGTTAAAGCTAGGGTTAGTAGGCAAAATAGCCCACATATCCACTCAACTAGATGCTGTTATTTCGGAGTGTAAAGACGCAACTGTATCCGCTAAAATACAAGAAATTCTACGCGAAGTAAAGGAGATATAATGGCATTATTTGCAAATTTAAGCGAAAAAATAAATCACGCTTTCTCCAAACTTAAGAATAAAGGTGCACTAACAGAACTAGAAGTTAAAGAGGCAATGCGCGAAGTTAGAATTGCGTTATTAGAAGCCGATGTTAACTTTGGAGTTGTTAAAAGTTTCATAAAAACTATATCAGAAAAGGCTCTTGGCGAAGATATCTTAAAAGGGTTGGAGTCAAGCCAGCAAGTTATCAAGATAGTTAATGATGAACTTGTTGCACTTATGGGCAGCACCCACAGCAAGTTAGGCGTAAGCGATAAGCCACCAACGGTTATAATGATGTGTGGTTTGCAAGGTGCGGGTAAAACCACCATGTGTGGTAAGTTGGCACTAAGGCTAACCAAAGATAACAAAAAAGTTTTGCTAGTTGCGGGCGACATATACAGACCAGCTGCAATCAAACAACTACAAGTTGTTGGAGAAAAGGCAAAAGTTGAAGTTTTTGAGCAAGGTCAAATTAGTCCGGTAAAAATAGCACAAGAAGCTGTAGCCTATGCTACAAAAATGGGCATAGATACCGTAATAGTTGATACTGCGGGTAGATTGCATATTGATGAAGTGTTAATGCAAGAGTTGCGTGACATAAAAGCAGCAGTTAATCCTAAAGAAGTGTTATTGGTTGTTGATAGTATGCTAGGTCAAGATTCAGTTAATGTTGCAAAAACATTTAATGCAGAGCTTGACATAACGGGCGTAATATTAACAAAACTTGACGGTGATACAAGAGGTGGTGCAGCCTTATCAATAAAAGCAATATGTGGCAAACCAATTAAGTTTGTTGGTATTGGCGAAAAGATGGGCGACCTAGAACCATTCCACCCAGAGCGTATGGCAAGCCGAATACTTGGTATGGGTGATGTGTTAACACTGATTGAAAAGGCACAAAGCGCTGTTTCAGAAGAAGATGCGCTAAGGCTCACCAAAAAAATCAAAGACCGCACATTTGACTTAGAGGATTATCTAGCGCAAATGTCTAGTATGAAAAATATGGGTAATTTACAAGATATGGTTGGTATGATCCCTGGCTTATCTGGAAAATTAAAAGGCGCGGATTTAAATGTTGATGAAAAACAAATGGATCGCACCAAGGCAATAATCCTATCAATGACAAAAGAAGAGCGAACTCACCCCGAAATCATAAAGGGCAGCAGAAGAAAAAGAATTGCTGCGGGTAGTGGCACTTCAGTGCAAGAAGTCAACAAGCTACTTAACCAGTTTGAACAAGTCAAAAATATGATGCGTATGTTCAGCGGTGGCAAAGGTGGCAAAGGTGGCAAGGGTGGCAAAGGAAAAATGAGGTTTCCTTTCTAAATAAAAACAAACAAAATAAATAAACAATTCTATCGGAGGAATATAACAATGGCAGTTAAACTAAGACTAACCAGAATGGGCAGCAAAAAATCACCTTTTTATCGTATCGTAGCAATCGATTCACGCAAATCACGTGACGGTCAATACATCGAACAAATCGGTTACTTCAACCCAGTAAAACAACCAGAAGAAATCAAAATTGATGCAGACATCGCTAAAAAATGGCTTGCTAATGGTGCTCAACCAACAGAAACAGTTCGTGACCTTTTCTACAAAGCAGGTATCATCGAATCAAGCAAAAAAGCTATTGCACAATCAAAACTTCCAAAAACTGAGCCAAAAGCTAAAGAGGAGTAAAATATGCGTGAACTAGTAGATTTTCTAGTTGGACAGATCGTTGAAAAAGACTCTTATGAAATCGTTATGGTTGAAGATGACAACGTAGTTGAAATCAAAGTTTTTGTCGATCAAGATAAAGTTGCAAAAATAATTGGCAAGTCTGGCAGAATTGCAAAGTCAATTCGCACACTTGTAAAGGCAGCTTCACAAAATAGCGAAAAGAAATACGATATTTACATTGAAGAAAGAAAATAATTTGTTAGCGGTTGCAAAAATTCTAAAACCGCAAGGCATACGGGGGGAGGTTAAAGTTCAACCCCTCGTAGATAGCGCCGACTCATTAATAGCGATAAAAAACTATATAGTTGGCGATAAAAAGTACACTGCAAAGGCAATACGCCAAAGCGGTGGCTTTTGCTATATACAATTTGACGGCATCATAGACAGAAATATGGCTGAAACTATGCGTGGGCTAGAGTTGTATGTTGAAGAAGATAGCAAGCCCAAGCTAGAAGAGGGCAGATATTACATATCAGATGTTGTGGGAATGACTGTTGTTGCGGGCGAAACAGAGCTCGGCAAAATAGCAGACGTTTTGCAATATGGCAGTGCAGATATTTACAGTGTAAAAGGGGATAAAAACTTTATGTTCCCCGCAATAAACGCTGTTGTTTTAGACTATAATATAGCAGACAGCAAGTTGATAGTAGATAAAGATGAATTAAACAAGGTGGTTGTTTATGAAGATTAGTGTGTTAACACTTTTCCCAGAAATGTATGATATACTCAAGGAGAGTATAATTGGGAAAGCACTTGATAAGGGTGCTTTTACTGTTGATGTACATAATATAAGAGATTACAGCCTTAACAAACATAAAAAGACAGATGACACACCATTTGGTGGTGGTGCGGGTATGGTTATGACGCCTCAACCTTTGCATGACGCAATTAGCGCGGTTGATAGTGAGCACAAAGCCATTAGAATTTATTTAAGCCCAAAAGGCGAAACATTAAGCCAGAAAAAAGTTCTTGAATTAAGTACTGCAGAACACATTGTATTGGTTAACGGCAGTTATGAGGGTATTGACCAACGCATAATTGATATAGATATTGATAGCGAATTATCTATTGGTGACTATGTGTTAACAAGCGGAGATTTGGCTTCACTTGTGGTTATAAATGCAGTTGCAAGATACATTCCAGAAGTGCTTGGCAGCGATGAGTCAACCACAGAAGAGAGCTTTGCTAGTGGGCTTTTAGAATATCCACAATACACCCGCCCAGCAGAGTTTATGGGAGTTTCGGTTCCCGAAGTGTTGATATCTGGCAACCATAAGCGCATAGACGATTGGAGGCTTGCACAAAGTTTGGCAATAACCGCAGAGCGCAGACCAGATTTATTAGCAGAATACAACAACAAAAAAGGATAAGATATGTTTATACATTGGTTCCCCGGTCATATGACCAAAGCAATAAGAATGATGACAGCAGAAATGGCACTTGTTGAGAGTGTTATTTATGTGCTTGATGCGCGTGCGCCATTGTCATCAATCAACAATAGGTTTGATGAGGTAATAGGGCACAAACCTCGTTTGTATGTTATAAACAAGGCCGATTTAGTTGAAAGACACGAAGTGCAAAAGTGGCAGAAGTATTTTGAAGCCAAAGGATACAAATGTATAATTACAAATAGTATCAGCAAGGCAGATGCTCCAAACATAGTAAAAAATCTTATTGAAATTAACAATGAGCGTATCCAACGCTATTTAAATAAAGGCGTTAAAAAGACCATTAGGGCAATGGTTATAGGTGTGCCAAATACGGGTAAAAGCACCTTAATAAATAGTCTTTTAAAAGAGAAAAAGGCAATTACTGGCAATAAACCAGGTGTTACAAGAGGCAAACAGTGGGTGGCAATTGATAAATATATTGATTTGCTTGATAGTCCAGGCGTATTGTATCCAGACTTTAGCGACCAAGATAAGGCAACACGACTTGCGCTTATTGGAAGTATAAAAGAAGATGTATTGGATATTTCTGAATTGTGCCTTGAAGTAATTGATTTTCTTAAAAATAAGTATCCAACCGCATTAATGGAACGATATAAGTTGAGTGATTTAGAGATGAGCAATCTTGAGATTATGGAAGAGATATGCCGTAAGCGCGGTTCAATGTTGCGCGGTGGCGAGTATGATTATGAGCGTACAGCACGCAATGTTATCACCGATTTTAGAAAAGGTTATTTTGGAAAAGTTATTTTGGAGGTTGTAGGTGTCAACACTTAGTGAATACGATATATTGTTTCAATCTGAGCGCGGAATCAATTTATTATGTGGAGTTGATGAAGCGGGTAGAGGTCCTTTAGCGGGCCCTGTTATGGTTGGGGCGATTATCCCAGACTATACAAATATTTTTGATACCATTAATGACAGCAAAAAGTTGTCTGATAAAAAGAGGCGATTGTTGTATCCACAATTAATTGAGAGTGCAGTTGCGTACAAGACAATTGCGCTAGATCAAGATATTATAGATGATATTAATATATTAGAAGCTACAAAACTTGCAATGAGAATGGCGATATCAGAACTTGAAAAGACACCGGACTTTGTGCTAATAGATGCTGTTAAATTGGGTGGATTGAGCGTTCCAACAGACGGGCTAATACACGGCGATGCGATAAGTTATGCGATAGCAGCAGCGTCAATTCTAGCTAAAGTTGAGCGTGACGATATTATGATAAAATATCACGAACAATATCCCGAATATGGTTTTGATGTGCACAAAGGTTATGGCACAAAAATGCACATAGAAATGCTAAAAAAATACGGACCTTGCCCTATACATAGGCGATCATTTATAAAAAACTTTTTTAAGGATTAAATTATGCCACAAAAAGATTTAGATGCAATAGAAGCCGAGCGCAAAGCTCTTGATTTACTGAAATCACTTGGCTACGAAATATTAGATTTAAATGTCAATTATCCTCGCATAGGAGAATTGGATATAGTTTGTATGGATAAATCAACACTTGTTATTGTTGAAGTAAAACATCGTGCAAATAAAGACTTTGGGCATCCAATAGAGGCAGTTACGCCATCCAAAATAAAGAAAATAATAAAATCAACAGAACTATATTTGTTGACATTTAGAGGTAATTATAAGTCAATTAGATTTGATGTGGTAACATCATTAGCGGGAGTATTAGAGCATCACAAAGGCGCTTTTTATGGGCGTTGGAGTTAGTGAAATTTAAACAATATAGTCATTTTAAATTAAGATTACAAATATTTATATATAAAATTTAAAACACACTTGTAAAAAAGTGTGTTTTAGTGTATAATATAGGTAGTCTATAATATAGGTAGTGTGAAAATATGCTTAAATGCAGAGTTTTCAAGGAGATAAAAAATGGATAAATTAATTACGCTAGATAGTGGTTTAAGACTTGCAGTTAGCAGTTCACAAAACACACAAGGTGTAGCGATAGGAATATATGTAAAAGTAGGTAGTAGCTACGAAATAGGCAAAGAAAAGGGTATTTCTCATTTAATTGAGCATATGTTTTTTAAGGGCACAGAAAAGAGAAATGCTTATGAAATTTCAGAAGAAATGGAGAGCCTTGGTGTAAATATCAATGCCTTTACTTCGCGTGAATTGACAGCTTTTTACACTGTATCGGTAAAAGATTGTGCAGAAAACTGCATAGAAATGTTATCTGATATGTTTTTCAACTCTACTTTTAAAGAAGAAGAGTTGGTTAAAGAAAAAAGTGTTGTGCTAGAAGAGATTAAGATGTGTAAAGATGACCCAGCAGATGTTTGTTTTGACGCATTAAATCAAGCAACATATGGCAATAAAGGTTATGGTTCTATTATTTTGGGCACGGCGCAATCGGTAAATGCAATCACAAGAGATATGATTTTGGCATATATCGAAAAACACTATATCCCACAAAACACTGTAATAACAGTTGCTGGCAACATTACAGTTGATGAGGCGGTTGCCTTGGCTAAAAAGTATATAGAAACACCATTTCTAGCAAAAACTTATAGCAAAAGGAAGGCTTTTAAGTATGTAGCCGCAGCTCCTTCAATGTCAATAAAGACAAAAGCGCTAGCTCAAGCGCAAGTTGCCTTTTCCTTCCCTGCGTACAATGTTGATGATGACAGAAGTCAAGGGCTTTCTTTAATCGGGCGTGTACTTGGTGGTGGAATGTCAAGCAGATTGTTCCAACACTTAAGAGAAAATTTGGGTCTTGCGTACTCTGTTTATGCTTCACCACAACAATATCAATTAGCTGGCAGTATGATTCTTTATATTGCAACAAGCCCCGAAACAGCCAAGCAAGCCATTGCAGAAATGGGCAAAGTTATTCGTGAAATGGTTGAAAATGGAATTGATAGCAAAGAGTTGACAAAGGCAAAGGCTCAAGCACGCACTTCTGTTGTACTAAGTGCAGAAAGTTCTGTAAACATTATGCGCCAAAATGGTTCAAGAGTTTTGCGTAAAAATGAAATGTTTAATATAGAAAATACACTTAAAAAAATAGATAGTGTGTCTGAAGAGCAAATTAAAGATATCTTAAAAGATTTGTTTGATTTTAGCGCAGTAGCGGGTTCATATTTGGGTAAAAAGCTAGATTTCGATCCAATTGCTGTGTTTAAAGGAGAGATGTAATATGGAAAATAATCAAGATAAATTAGATGTTATATTCAATCTACAACGCAGTTTTGATACAGAAATTGTTGAAAAACGCGGTTTGCAAGATATTACTCCCGACCAATGGATTCAAAAAGAAGTACTTGCGATGATAAGCGAGTTATCTGAACTACTAGACGAAGTCAACTTTAAATGGTGGAAAAATCCTAAGGAAATCAATACTGATAACGTAAAAGGGGAACTAATAGATGTTCTGCACTTTTTTACAAGTATGTGCTTAAAAATGGGTATGACATCACAAGAGGTTTATGATCTTTACATATCAAAAAACAAAGAAAATTTCAATAGACAATATGGTTTGTCGGCAAAAAAAGGATACGAACTTGATAAATTCAAGGCAAAGGACTAGCTAGGGGTAGTACCAATATGAAAAAGGTAGAGGGTAAAGTTAAAAAAAGCAGTATAACTAACTGGATAATGTTGATGGTTTGGACTATAGCATTTTTTCTGCTATTAACCGAAGTTACACGCAATTTTGTAGTTGGAATATTTGGATGGGCATCTTGCGCAGTAATACCGGTGTGTATGATTGCACAGTTGTTGTACACTATGGGTCAGCGCATAACAGTTAACAAAAAGCGCGTTGTAGTGTATATTCTGCTAGCTGTTTTTGTTATTACAACTTTACATATTATGCTTGCAAGCGATTTAATTGCTTCAAATGATAGTTATATTTTGGCACCACTAAATGGATATGGCACAGTTGGTGGAATGATTGCTTCAATTATAACAACGCCAATTTTGTGGATTTGCGGAAGCAATACGGCTGTTGCTTTATCAATTTGTTTTGTAATAACAGCATTGCTATGTTTATGCGCGATTTATCCATTAATAGTAGCAATTTTTGCAAAAAAAGAAGAAAAACCAGTTAAGTCTGTTGTGAAAACCAATCCAACACCCACCAATCTTGATAAAGAAGAGTTGGAACCAAGGCTAATGGTGCAAGATGTAAATGACACATCAAATGAGCAAATTGCCTCATATGAAAAAGTTATGCAAGAGTTGTTGGGCGAAAAATTAAGAGCTCCAAAAACAAAGGAGCCAGAATTAAAAGCAACGTTATTTGCGGATATTAAAACAGAAGAGTCTGTTGCGCGTGAACAACAAACAGAAAGCTACAATAGGCTTATGGGCAACGACCGCGCAAAGCAAGAATCTTTTCCAAATGTGTTTGAGGGAATGTCTTTTCAGAAATCATTTGACGCCCTTATGAATACAAGTAGCAACAACCAAAAACAGCCTACAATGCAGTTTGTTGAAGAGCCCGAGGAAGATTTAAGCAAGCAACAAAAAATAATTACAGAGTTGTATCAAAATGCGCAACAAGACGCGGTCGCACCAAGTGAAAATCCACTGCATTATTTTGGCAGAAATATTGAAAATGCAATAAATAACACGCCAGAACAAAGTAGTGTTAGTAAAGCCTCAGATGCAGAAAAGGTAGATAATTCTGAAAAAACTTGGCCATATGACACTGAAAGTCGCAAAGATAGCGAAGAAGAATTGCAAATTCAAGCAACAAGTTTGCACGAAGCAATAAGAAGCATAGATAGTTCATATTCAAAAGAAGAACACGATGCGTATGCTTCACTTTTTGGTGGAATGTTGAGAAAAGAAACACCAGCAGCTTCCGCACCAGTAGTAGGGGAATCAAGATACGAAGCACCAATTTATTCCGCACCAGTAGTTGAGGAACCAAGATACGAGGCACCAATTTATTCTGCACCAGTAGTAGAGGAACCAAGATATGAGGCACCAATTTATTCTGCACCAGTGGTAGAAACTCCAAGGTATGAAGCTCCAGTTTACAGCAAGCCAGTTGTTAAAGAAGAAACCGCTAGCAAAGCTCCAGTAAATCACATAGTTAATACAAAAAGGCCTTATGTTGCACCTCCAACAGCACTACTTGATCAGCTTCCAGATAACGCGATTTCATTTCCAGAGAACTTTAGTTCTATGAAAATTGCAATTGAAGAGGTTTTGCGTCAAGTAAATATTTCTGGTGAAGTTATAAACGCGATAAAGGGGCCTTCATTTACAAGATATGAAGTTTGTTTAGGCGTGGGCATAGCACCAAACAAGGTTAAGCAACAAGAATCATATTTTAGAATGAAGCTAAAAACAGCACATTTAAATATTTTAGCACCTATTCCAGACAAAGATGCGGTTGGATTTGAGCTGAAAAACGACACTAGCACGCCAGTAGGATTGCGTTCTGTTATCTGCAGTAGAGATTTCAGTATGATGAAAAAGGGCACACTGCCTATTCCTATGGGTCAAACAATTGAGGGCAAACCTCACGTTGCAAATCTAGCGTCATTGCCACACTTGCTTGTTGCGGGTGCAACTGGACAAGGTAAATCGGTATTTTTAAATTCACTTTTAATGGGTCTACTTTATAGTTGTACGCCAGACGAAATGCGTCTATTGTTAATTGATCCTAAAAGGGTAGAGACTGTTTCTTATAAAGGGTTGCCACATATGCTTATTAGAGAAAGCGTTAAAGAACCACAACAAGCTGTGCTTTTATTAGAATGGTTGGTTGAAGAAATGGACAATCGTTACAAAATATTTGAAGATGAGGGCGTTAGAGACATTATAGATTACAACGCAATGCAAGTTGAAAAGGGCAATCCTATTGTGCCAAGATTGGTGCTTGTTGTTGATGAAATGAGTGACCTTATGATGCAATCGAGCGGTTCTGTTGAAGGATATATTGTAAGACTAGCCCAACTAGGTAGGGCTTCTGGCATACATATTGTTCTTGCAACACAACGCCCCGTTGCAAAGGTAATTACGGGATTAATCAAATCAAATATTGCTAACGCAGTTGCTTTTGCGGTTAGAAGCAATCAAGATAGCCGCATTATTATTGATGAGGGCGGAGCTGAAAATTTGCTTGGTAAAGGCGATATGTTGTTTGGCGGTGATACTCCATTTGTAAGGCTGCAAGGTTGTTTGGTTACTTCACGCGAAGTTAAAGCGGTGTGCGATTATATCAAAGAAAACAACGATGCGGAATTTGATTTAGCACTTGAAGAGCGTCTTAGAAGAGAACCAGAAGAGGCTATAACTAAGGCAGAAACAGCAAAGTCTGGTTCACAAACGGGCGGAGCAATATCTAAAGAAGATTGGGAAAATGATAATGAGGATATGATAAGGCGTGTGTTGAGCGAATTTATCATATCGCAGCGCGCATCCATATCACAAGCAGAAACAGAGTGTGGATTGGGCTACAAACGCGCCAAGAAAATTGTAAACATTATGGCAAGAAGGGGATATATTTCATATGAAAATAATCCACAAACAAGAAGTAGAGATATTTACTATACTCTTGAAGAATACGACAGAGAAATAGCAGAAGGAAGAACAGATAACTAATGGCAAAAACACATAAAACAACAATCGGAATGGTGTCACTAGGTTGTGATAAAAACAGAGTTGATGCAGAAAAGGTACTATATAAGTTGCAAGAATCGGGATTTCAGCTTGTGCAAGACGCAAGTGAAGCGGAGATAATTGTAATAAATACGTGCGCATTTATTGATTCGGCAAAAGAAGAAAGCATTGATGCTATTTTTGAATATGCAGAGCAAAAGCGCGTCGGCAAATGCAAAAAACTTGTTGTAATGGGCTGTTTTGCAGAGAGATATGCACAAGAAGTTAAAGATTCTATGCCCGAAGTTGATTTGTTTGTGGGCATAAACAGCTATGAAAAAATAGCGGAATTGGTCGACGACAAAGAAGGCGTAGTTATTATGCCAGAAAACGCTGATTTTATGGAAGGCAGAGTGCTAACAACGCCAGCCCACTATGCATATTTAAAAATATCTGAGGGGTGCAACAACTTCTGTACATATTGCGCAATACCTTTTATTAGAGGTCGTTTCCGCAGTTATAAAATGGAAGATATCCTTAATGAAGCTAAACAACTTGTTGACAATGGTGTAAAAGAAATAATGCTTGTTGGTCAAGATACAACGCGATATGGTCAAGATTTGTATGGTAAATTTATGTTGAAGGAGTTGATAAAAGAACTGCTTAAACTAGATGTTGCGCGCATAAGATTGTTGTATATGTATCCAGAACTTGTTGATGATGAGATAATTGAATTAATAAATTCGGAAGAGCGCATATGTAATTATATTGATATTCCGCTTCAGCATATCGACAACGAAGTATTAAAGCGTATGAATAGGCGTTCTCGTGAGGGTCAAATTAGAGATTTACTTGCTAGGCTAAAGGCATCAAATAGCGATATTGCAATAAGAAGTTCGTTTATTGTTGGCTTTCCAGGTGAGACTGAAAAGGAATTTGAAAACCTCAAAGAATTCATATCAAGTGGTATTATTGATTATGCTGGATTTTTTGCATATTCACAAGAAGAGGGTACTGCTGCTGCTAAAATGGATAACCAAATTGAAGATAGTGTTAAAAAATCAAGGGAAGAAATGCTTAGTGCAATTCAATCCGAAGTTATTGTTGCAAACCACAAAAAATACGTTGGCAAAAATGTAAAGGTTATTTATGAGGGCATTGATTATGATAAACAAATGTTCTATGGCAGAAGCGAGCAAAACGCGCCAGATATAGATACATTGGTGTATTTTACTTCAGACTTCCCCGTAAATGTAGGCAACATTTATGATATAAAAATAGCTAAAACCGACTTCAACTTATATGGAGCAGCGATAAAATAACTTTAATAGAGGGTGTTATGTATAAACAAATCAGATTAGTATCTACAAAACAATATATTGAAGACACAATGAAAGAGGCGTGCCCAAACTTGTCGTACGCGTTGCGCGGAGAGTGTATGGATTATGTGATATCTATTGATTCCGAGCAAGAGGATATTTGTGATGTTTTGGATGCTTTTGAGGAGGAAATATACAGCACTGACGGCAAAGGTTTAGCTGAAACTTTAGTGGAAACACTGCTAGAAGAAGAGTTGATAATTGCAACAGCTGAAAGTTGCACGGGTGGAATGATAGCTTCATCAATTGTCAGCGTACCAAATGCATCTAATGTTTTTGGCGAAGGCATTGTTTCATATAGCAATCAAGCAAAAATAGATAGGTTAGGGGTTGACTCAAACACATTGGACTTGCACGGCGCTGTCAGCAAAGAAACGGCAATAGAAATGGTCAACGGGCTTATTGAAAATGGTGCGAACATTGCAGTAGCAACAACGGGAATAGCGGGTCCTACTGGCGGCAGTGAAGAAAAACCCGTAGGTCTGGTGTATATCGCCGTGTGTAGTGAAGAGTCAAGTGAGGTTCACCGCATGGAATTTACTGGCGATAGGCAACAAATAAGGCAACAAGCAAGCAATTGTGCTATGCACTTTGCAATACAACATATACTGAATCTTAGTGATTTATAAAAAGGAGAAACTATGGAAGACAAAAAGAAAGGCGCAATTTCAAGCGAAACAAGAAAAAAAGCGTTGGCTGACGCACTTGCTAATATTGAAAAGAACTTTGGCAAAGGCTCAATTATGACACTCGATAGCGAAGAAAAAATCAAAATTGATGTCATCCCCACAGGCTGCATTCTGTTGGATAGGGCGATAGGTGTAGGCGGTTTCCCAAGAGGAAGGGTTGTTGAGGTTTATGGCCCAGAGTCATCTGGCAAAACAACACTTGCTTTGCACGTTATAGCTGAAGCGCAAAAATTAGGTGGCATTGCAGCTTTTATTGATGCAGAACACGCGCTAGATCCAACTTATGCACAAAAATTGGGTGTTGATTTACATACTTTGTATGTTTCTCAGCCAGATAATGGAGAACAAGCGCTAGATATTACAGAAGAATTGGTGCGTAGTGGCAGCGTTGATTTGGTTGTTGTTGACTCAGTTGCAGCCCTTACTCCAAAGGCAGAAATTGACGGCGAAATGGGTGATTCACATATCGGATTGCAAGCAAGATTGATGTCACAAGCGCTAAGAAAACTTACAGCTCATATAAATAGAACCAACACTTGCGTTGTATTTATTAACCAATTGAGGGAAAAAGTTGGCGTTATGTTTGGTAGCCCAGAAACAACTACTGGCGGAAAAGCACTTAAATTCTACAGCAGTTTGAGGCTAGATGTTAGAAAGGGTGAAGCAATTAAAGATGGCACAAATATTATTGGTTCACGCACAAAAGTAAAAGTTATAAAAAATAAACTTGCAGCTCCATTTAAAGTAGTTGAATATGATACTATTTATGGCGAAGGCATAAGCACAATGGGTTGCATTATTGACGCCGCTGTTGAAATGGGTATCATTGTTAAGTCGGGTGCTTGGTTTAGTTACAATGACGAAAAAATCGGTCAAGGTAAAGATAAAACATCAAAATTCTTAAAGGCAAATCCAGAAATTGCGGAAGAGATTGCGGAAAAAATTAGAGAACAATTTTAATAGTTCAAACACCATATTTGCACACTTTGGATACCCGAAGTGTGCATTTTTGTTATAATCCGGCAAATAAATAAAAAGTTTAATTGCAGATTTGAATATGTATAAATTGGTATATAATATAAATAAAACAATAAAGTAAAATAAAAACAAATTATGCATTGACAAAAATGCAATTTTATAGTACAATTGTAGTGGCGTGCATAAGCGGTCTGTCAACAGATTGGTGCACAAATAAATAGGAGGTTCATATGCCAAACAGTATAACATTATTGTCTGCATCGGTAAGCGGTGGCTTGCTAGCAGTAATAATTATATTGACAATTGTTGTTGGCGTAGCAATAGGAATTGCCGCTGGATACATCATTTGTCTTAAATTACAACAAAAAAAGAAACTAGACGCAGAAACTGAAGCAATTAGAATTAAAGAAGACGCTTTATTAGAGGCAAAAACATTGCGTAAAGACGCACAGTTAGACGCTAAAGAAGAGCAACTCAGATTAAGGAATGAATTTGAAAAAGAATCACGCGATCGCAGAGCAGAAATGCAAAGACAGGAGTCAAGGTTAAATCAAAAAGAAGATAGTTTAACAAAGAAAGAAGACGTCCTAGACAGAAAAATAGATTTAAATGACAAAATCCGCAAAGAGTTAGAAGCTCGTGAGGTAAAATTAAGAGAGTTAGAAGTTGAAGCACAACTACATCGCGACAAAATGGACGCAGAGTTAGAAAAAGTTGCTGGCTTAACAAAAGAAGAAGCAAAAGAAATAATCAAAGAGTCAATCGTAGAAGAAGCTCGCAGAGAAGCCGCGCTAATCGTAAAAGATATTGAGCGTCAAGCAAAAGAAGAGGGCGATAAAAAAGCACAAAACATAGTTGCACTTGCAATTCAAAAATGTGCAGTTGACCAAGTTGCAGAATCAACAATTTCAGTAGTAGAGCTTCCTAGCGAAGATATGAAAGGTAGGATAATCGGTAGAGTTGGTAGAAATATCAAAGCGCTTGAGTCCACAACTGGAGTTGATATCATAATTGACGACACCCCAGACGTAGTAACACTATCAAGTTTTGATCCAGTTCGTCGCGAAATTGCTCGTTTAACACTACAAAAGTTGGTTTCTGACGGCAGAATTCATCCAGGCAGAATTGAAGAAGTTGCAGATAGAGTACGTCGTGATATGGATGCTACAATTAAGGAAGCCGGCGATTCAGCAGTATTTGATGCGGGATTGTTTGGTATCCACCCAGAGTTGGTTAAATTGTTGGGCAGAATGATGTATCGTACAAGTTATGGCCAAAATGTGTTGAAGCATTCACTAGAAGTTTCATATTTGGCGGGATTGTTAGCACAAGAAGTTGGTGCTGATGTTAAACTTGCAAAGAGAGCTGGTTTGCTACACGATATCGGTAAGTCTGTTGACCACGAATACGAGGGCACTCACGTTCAAATTGGTGTTGAACTTGCTAAAAAATACAAAGAAAACGATCGCGTTATTCACGCAATTGAGGCTCATCACGGCGATGTTGAAGCAACTACTGTTGAGGCTGTGCTTGTTCAAGCAGCTGATGCAATCAGTGGCGCAAGACCTGGTGCAAGACGTGAGTCAATTGAATTCTATGTAAAACGCCTAGAGAAACTTGAAGGTATTGCAAATTCATTTGCTGGCGTAGAGCAATCATATGCTATTCAAGCGGGTAGAGAAATTAGGGTTATCGTTCAACCAAACAAAGTTGATGATGCGTCAACAATTTTAATGGCACGCGATATAGCTCGCAAACTTGAGGAAGAACTTGAATATCCTGGTCAAATCAAGGTAAATGTAATTCGTGAGTTGCGTAGCGTTGAATTCGCAAAATAGTAACTAAAAAACAAATATTAGCCCACACTGTAGCAATGCGGTTTGGGCTTTTTATATAAAAAAACTTCTTATTTATAGTGATACAATTTATGAAGTGTTGCATTAAGGAGGGCAGAATAATAATATGCTAAAGGTTAAAGAAACAATTGATATAAGGCGAGCAATGGTGCTAACAATTGTAATGCTGTTAGTTGCAGTAATTGTTGCGTGCGCCATAAAATTTACTTGTTTTGACAGCGGTTTGTCTTTGGGCATTTGGGATATATTTGTTGCTTGCATTGCCTATTGCATTTTAATATTTCTTCACGAAATTGTGCACGCAATGTTTTTTATCATATTTGGATCACGATTAAAAGATTTAAAGTTTGGCATCGCGAAAAATATGACAGCGGTTTATTGCCATTCTTCAAAAGAGGTAAAGGTGTGGCAGTATATTGTAATTCTTGTTATGCCAACGCTTGTTTTGGGCATTGTGCCTATGATATTTGCCGTAATGTATTGGGGCTATGCATATGTGATACTTTTTGCACTGGTGTTTTCTGGCGGCGCGGGAGATTTTATGATGATTGCAAAAGCAATTAAATATCCAAAATATGCAAAGATATATGACGATCCCAACGAACCAGCGTTTACAGTGGAGTTGCAAAACTAGTTAAAATGTTAAATGCCTATCCAAATTAACGGATAGGCATTTTTTTAGAAACTATCTTCCGCATCCGCCACAACAGCAGAGTAAAAGTAGAATCAAAATACAGCTACAGTCGCCACATCCGTTGCCACAGCTACCGCCGAAGCCACCATTGCCACCGCATCCACAGCTACATAGCAAATAAATTATAATCAACCAGCAGCAGTTTCCACCGCAACCAGTATTGCAACCGGTGTTGCAACCACAATCATTTGCTTCATTTGCACCGCAAGAGTTGTATCCTGCACCGCCAAAATTACTAAATCCGTTCATAATATGTACCTCCTATAAAGTATGAGTTGCCTCATGGTACACATTATGATATTTTAGAAAATTGTGTTACAAAAAAATTGCAATTGTCAAAACATTTTAATAGCGATTTTCAGCAATTTATGCCTTAATTTATAGATTATTTAATTTATAAGAAAAATTTTATAAAGTTTTACTATTTATTTAAATTTTGCCTATTGACTTATTTGTTATTTTTGTTATAATATAACTAGTAACATTTATATTAGGAGTTGTATGCACAAGATTGTTATTGTTGACGGATATACTACAAGTTCAGCTGACCTCAGTTGGGATGTACTTAATCAATATGGTAGCGTGGTAAGCTATGCCCGCACACCTAAAGAAAAGCTTATTGAAAGGGTGATTGATGCAGATATAATTATCAGCAACAAATGCATATTTGATGCAGAAGTGCTTAGGGCGCTCCCTAACTTAAAGTATATTGGGCTTACATCTACGGGATACAATGTGGTTGATTGCGATGTTGCAAAAGAGCTAGGCGTAGTGGTAACCAATGTACCAGCTTACAGCACAGAAAGCGTAGTGCAATTAGTGTTTGGCTTAATAATTGAAATGTATACCAAAGTTGGCATCCATAATGATAGAGTAAAGAGTGGCGAGTGGGCAAACTGCATTGACTTCTGCTTTTATGATAAAATTAGTGAATTGAGCGGCAAAACTATGGGGATAATTGGTTATGGCGTTATTGGCAAGAGAGTTGCAGTGGTTGCAAAAGCTTTCGGAATGAGAGTGGTTGTTTACAACAAAGGGCGCGTTACAGATGATGGCACAGAATATGTGTTAGATGTAAATGATTTGTATCCGATGTGTGATATTATTTCACTTAATTGTCCACAAAATGCAGCCAGCACAAATATGATAAATAGTTCAGCGCTATCAAAAATCAAAAAGGGCGCAATTATAATAAACACAGCGCGAGGCGGGCTTGTAAATGAAGCCGATGTAGCTAGCGCATTAGTATCGGGGCAACTTGGCGGATTTTGTTGTGATGTACTTAGCACAGAGCCACCAAAAGCAGACAACCCGCTGCTATCAGCACCAAATACAATAATAACACCGCACATTGCTTGGGCAACTAAAGAAGCGCGCTCAAGACTTATAGGTGTGGTTGAAGATAACCTTAAATGCTTCTTAAATAATGTAAAACAAAATATCGTAAATTTATAGAAAAACACAGGCGTAGGAGAGACTTAATGGAAAAAATTGCAATAATAGATTTGGGTTCAAACTCAGCAAGAATAGTAATCGCAAACATACTTGATGGCGGATATTTTCTTGTTGTAGATGAGTTAAAAGAGTCAGTTAGATTGGCTCAAGATATGGAGATTGACGGCTTTTTGAGGCCGGTGAGAATGGCGCAAACAGTTAAAACTTTGCGTACGTTCCGCACATTATACGAAAGTCATAAGGTAGACAAAGTATTTGCTTATGCTACCGCAGCGGTTCGTAAGGCTAAAAACAAAAAGACTTTTATTGAAGAAGTACAAAACAACTGTGGCATCAAGTTGCAAGTTTTGTCACAAGAAGAAGAGGCTTTGTTTGTTTATCAAGGTATAATTAATTCAATGGACGTACCTAAAGGGCTTATTATTGACATAGGTGGCGGAAGTGTAAAGATGATTTATTACAATCGTCGTATATTGATTTCACAAGAAACATTGCCATTTGGTGCTGTTACACTAACCGAGAGATTTGCGAAGTTGGCTTCACCAGAAGCGCGTGCAACTGCAATTGAAAAATGTGTTAGTGATTGCCTCAGTAATTTGGATTGGTTAGAACACCTAGACCCAGAAACACAAATTATTTGCGTGGGTGGTTCTGTGCGTAACTTGGGCAAAATTAGTCGCAAGATTAAAAGATATCCACTTGATATGGCGCATAACTATAAAATTCCATTTAATGAATTTGATACAATTTATGATACAATCAAACCACTTGAGCTAGAGAAAACATCAAGAATTAAAGGTTTGAGCAGTGCTCGTGCAGATATATTCCCATCTGCATTGTCAGTTTTGTCTGCAATTAAGCAACACGTTTTGAAGACAAATGAGCAAATTTCAGAATTTATCATTGGCGGTGCTGGCTTAAGAGAGGGCGCACTATTCCGTTATGCAATGCCAACTGTTGCTGAAAAACCAATCAGTGATATTTTAGGTCATAGCATTTATACTCTATTGCACCATTTCAATATGAATATTGAGCACGCAGAACACGTTTTTGATTTGTCTATGCAGTTGTTTAGGCAATTAAAAGTTTTGCATAAATTACCACGTCCATATGTAAAAATTCTAAGAATTGCAAGTATGTTGCACGATGTTGGCAGCAGCCTTAAATTCTATGATCACCACAAGCATTCAATGTATATCATAATGAATAGCAACTTGTATGGAATCCCACAAAAAGACTTAATTACAGCTGCAATTGTTGCTGGATGCCACGCAAGAGACGGTTTTGAAGGATTAGATCTTGCAAAATTCAACAATATGTTCACAGAAGAAGATATCGATGCAATTAAAAAATTAGGTGTAATTGTAAAAATTGCCGAGTGCTTCGACCGCAGTTGTGGTGGGCTTATAATGGGACTAAATTGTGATGTTTTGGGTGATAGTGTTATCTTAAAAACAAAAACACAAGGTGATTGCACACTAGAAATTAAAGACGCAATGAACGCATTGCCAGAATTCCGCAGAGCATTCAAAAAGAATTTGGAAATACTTTAATGAAAGTGTTGTTAGCTTCGGGTTCTGCACGCAGAATTGATATACTGTCTGAACTTGTTGCAGAGTTTGATAGATGTAGTCCTGATGCAGATGAAAACTATTTAGGTAGTTCGCCCGAAGATACAGTAACAACAATTGCGTTAAGAAAATGGCAAGCCGTTTCTAATAAAGATTGTTATGACATTGTTATAACCGCAGATACGCTAGTTTATTTTAATGGCGAATATTTGGGTAAACCCGAAGGTACAAATGGCGCATATGAAATGCTTAAAAAGTTAAATGGCAATACTCACAGCGTTGTTACGGGAATTGTTGTAAGTTCAAAAGATAAAGTGCTAAAAAAAGCGATAACTTCAAGCGTCACATTTAACAAACTTAGCGATGAGCAATTAAAAGACTATATAGACAATCATTATGTGTTAGATAAGGCGGGTTCTTATGCAATACAAGACGGTATAATGGTGAAAAACTTTACTGGTGAGTACACAAATATAGTTGGTATGCCAAAAAATACGCTACAAAAGATGATGACAGAAGTTCTAGACAGGAGCAAAAGCAATGGCTAAAGAGCAGTACATTTTAGATATTGGTCACGATTACGTTACGATATGTCACAAGGGGGCAATTATTAGAGAGCCTTCGGTTGCAATGGTTAGGCAAGCAAAGGGTAAAGAGTTAATTGCTTCTGGCAAACAAGCGGTTGAATATATGGGCGAAATTGAAGCATTTGTAACTTTTGTTAGACCATTTAGTGGCGGAACAATTGTTGATGCCGAAATTTTATCGTTGATGTTAAACGACATCCTTTCAAAATATATTGAGCGTGCGCTTTTTGTTGGGATAGAGGTAATTGTGGCTATACCTTGCGGTATGACTAAGGTTGATAAAGAGGTATTAGAAAGTATTTTAGCTCAAATCGGTTTTAAATTCATTACATTTAAAGAGAATATATTGGCAATGCAAAATTATGTTGAATCTAAACCAATAATGGTTGCAATACTAGGTGCTAGCACTACAGATATTGGCATAATAGACAGCAATGGCATTGTTTGCGCAAGCACTATTGATATTGGTGGTAGAAATATAGACAGATATATAGTTTCTTGCGTGAATTCAGAATACAGCGTAAGAATAAGTGATAAAACAGCAGAGTATATTAAGATAAATGCGGGCAGTTTGTATCCTAACAACAAAAGTGTCGCCTTAGTAAGAGGGCACGACATTTTTATGAATCAGAAAAAAGATATAGCAGTATCGGGCGAGACTGTTGCGGTTGCAATGGCGTCAGTTTTTGATAGAATATCAGATCTTATCAATACAACATTGATTGAGGCTCCCGCACTATCAACAGAAGGAATTACAGAAAGAGGTATTTATATTTTTGGTGGCGGTGCATATACAACTGGTTTGCAAGAATATTTGTATGAAAAAACGGGATTAATTGCAAAAATTGACTGCGATAATCAACCAGAATTAAACGTGGTAACTGGCTTAAATGCCCAATTGGGATAAAAATGACAGAAAATAGATATGTAGTTAGACAAGAAAGTGGAAGTGCTGCGATAGGTATTAGAAAAAATGCAAAAGATAATGCAGAATTTTACAAGTCATATTCCACTAAGGCAGAAGAATGGCCAATGTGGTGGACGTGTGACACCCCGTTAAATCTTACCCAAAGTGGAAGAAAGCGGGAATTTAAACGTATGCAACAATACAATAGGCATTTGTTGTACAAATTAAACCAACAAGAACAACTTTTAACTAGATACAAGCAAGATATGCAGGCGGAAATTGGTCGCACAACGCAAGCAATTTTAAATAACTCCGATATTTTGGCAGAAAAGATGCAAGAATTAGATACAATTTCACGCATTGAATATGTTGAAAATGAACACAAATTATTGCAAGCAAAAATGCAATGTGAAGTGGCTGAATTAAATTTAGAGCTTTCAAAACTACAAGTAGCAAATCAAGAAGTGTTGCAAGAAAAACAACAGCAGTTGTTGAATAAAGAAAATACATTTGATTCAAAATTGCTAGAATACAACAAAAGGCTAGCAAGCGTTTCGGCTGAACTTAGCGAAGTTAATAAAAATCTATATAAACTAAAAACTATAAATTTGCAAAATGCAGAAATAAATCCAACTTTGCCAACAGCAAGAGATGCTTCTCTTATTGCGGATAGAGTTACATCGATTGACTATAAGGCTCTGTTTAAAAAAGATTTTGTTCTTTCTATTACAGATTTAACTTTTAAAGAAAAGGGTGCCGATACATCTATTTTTAGTAACCTAAATATTGATATAAAGAAGAATAAGGTTACTGTTTTATATAGCCCACAGCAACATAATTTACAAAGTATAAAACACCTTATTGCTGGCGATTATGCCAATAAATTTGTTGTGTCAGCTGGCGATATATGTGTAGGAGCAAAGAGCGTTGTTGCTATGGAAGAAAAAGAGCGTGCGGCATTTTGTGCAAAAAAAACAATATGTGTAACACAAATTGTATCAAATATTAAATTCCGATTGAGAAAAACTGTATGCGAGATATATGAAGATGTTATTAAAAAGGCTTCATTAACGTTGTCAATTAACAGTTTAGGATTGCATCCAGATATTTTAGATGCGCGTATTGACACACTTTCGGAGCAAGATATTTACAAACTAGCAGTGGCAGTATTAATAAGCTTTAACGACAAAATTTTGTATGTAAACGAAGCAGAACTTAATATTGATTGCAATTTTATAGCTAAATTCTGCAGTGTTTTGCAATCGATTAAAGATAAAACTATAATCTTTATGACTGCAAATTTAAATAGCGTAGCAACGTTATCAAAAAGCGAAGTTTATAGGGTGTAATATGAGAATATTAGGTATCGATCCAGGATATGGCACCTTAGGATATGGCGTAATAGTTACAAATGGCAGTGTTAGCAAGGCTTTATCATATGGCGCAATAGTAACGCCTAAAACCTCGCAGTTTCCAGCCAGATTGAAATTTATAGGCGAACAGATAGAAATGTTGATAGCAAAATTTGACCCAGATGTTATCGCTGTAGAAGAATTATTTTTTCAAAACAATCAAAAAACAGCAATTATGGTAGCAGAAGCTAGGGGTGTTGTTCTTTATATAGCGGAATCTAGCAGAGCAAAGTTGTACGAATATACTCCGCTTCAAATAAAACAAGCTATGACGGGGTATGGCAGAGCAACAAAAATACAAGTGCAAGAAATGGTAAAGCAGTTTTTAGAACTTGACAAAATTCCAAAACCAGACGATGCAGCAGATGCACTGGCCGTTGCATTAACTCACGCGCAAACAAACACACGATTGAGTTCCATTTATGGCATAAAATAGGAGAAATATGATAGCATTTATTAGCGGAACATTGGTGTCTAAGTCAAACGGCATCGCAATAATAGATACAAATGGGATAGGGTATGAAATGGCAATAAGCGCCACAACGGCAACAGATTTGCCAGTAATTGGCGAAGTTGCAAAGTTGCATACATATATGATTGTGCGCGAAGATGCGGTATCTTTGTGTGGTTTTTCTTCATTAAAAGAAAAAAATATGTTTATGAAGCTTATTACAATTAGTGGCATAGGCCCAAAGGCAGCAATGTGCATTTTAAGTGGAATGCAACTTACAGAGCTTGCAATTGCAATTGTAACTGAAGACAGCAAGTCTATTGCGAAAATAAAAGGCATTGGAAAAAAGACTGCAGAGCGTATTATCCTAGAACTGAAGGAAAAAATTGCAACAGATGATCTAGCTGAACAAGAAAAAGGCAGCAAAAAGGGCAAAGTTGTTGCAACTATAAATGAATTTGAAGATCTTGACCAAGATTCAATTGACGCAATTAATGTGTTGCGATCTATGGGAATGAGCAAGCAAGATGCACAGAATGCAGTTGTTGCAGTAAAACCTACATCCAATTGCATAGAAGATTTAATTACAAATGCGCTTAAAAGTTTCGCTTAATAAAGGAGTGGTATGGAAAACTATTTAGATTGTGAATTGTTAATGACTCCAGAAGAAGAGGAGAGGTTGTTGTCGGCCGAATAAAGAAACAACTGCTCACCACCTCGCTAACAATTCAGCAGATAGCCGAGCATCTTCACTTCCCCGACCAATCGACCCTA
>JAWXUT010000005.1:0-9212 GCA_044426075.1 Bacillota bacterium | reverse complement strand
CCAGAAGAAGAGGAGAGGTTGTTGTCGGCCGAACTTTTGGGTGATGATGTAGTTGAAAATATTTTAAGGCCTCAGAGCATTGCAGATTATGTTGGGCAGAATGCGATTAAACATAATTTAAACGTGTTTATAGATTCAGCTAAAAAAAGAGGTGAAGCGCTAGACCACGTTTTGCTATATGGACCTCCTGGGTTAGGAAAAACCACGCTATCACACATTATCGCAAATGAACTTGGAGTTGATTTGAAATGTACTAGCGGACCAGCAATTGAAAAAAGCGCAGATTTAGCTTCAATTTTAACAAATTTAACCCCACATTCGGTGTTGTTTATAGATGAAATTCATCGCTTAAACAGCAGTGTTGAAGAAATTTTATATCCAGCAATGGAAGACTTTAAAATGGATTTTATTGTGGGCAAGGGGCCAATGGCGCGTGCAATTAATATAAAAATTCCACCTTTCACACTGATTGGTGCAACTACAAAAGCGGGCACATTATCTGCTCCTTTGCGTGATAGATTTGGCGTTGTGTTCCGTTTGGCAATGTACACACCAGCAGAACTTGCAAAAATTGTTTCTGCTAACGCCGTAAAGCTAAACATAAAGTTGGATGCGGATGCAGCTTTTGAGATTTCAAGAAGGTCAAGGGGCACGCCTCGTATTGCTAACCGCATATTAAAGAGGTTGCGCGACTTTGCTCAATATGAAGATTCAGATGCAATAACCTTTTCAATTGCAAGAAACGGATTAAATCATTTGGATATTGATGAGTTGGGGCTTGATAATATTGACAGAAATATATTGCTTACAATGATCAATAAATTTGGCGGTGGCCCTGTAGGATTAGATACAATTGCAGCATCTAGCGGAGAGGAATCTCATACTATTGAAGATGTATACGAACCATATTTACTGCAGCTTGGCTTTATATCTCGCACACCAAGGGGCAGAATATGCTTGCAAGCAGCCTATGACCATTTAGGGATAGCAAACCCAGCAAAAGAAACGGAATAATAAAATGGAAAACAAAGAATCATTATTAAAATCAGACTACAATTATCATCTGCCAGAAGAGTTAATTGCACAAACACCACTTGAGCCTAGGGATAGTTCTAGGCTGTTGTGTTATAATAGAAAAACCGACACCATAAACCACAAAGTTTTTAGTGACATTATAGATACATTTAATGCGGGCGATGTGCTTGTAATAAACAACACAAGGGTTATTCCAGCAAGAATTTTCGCAAATGATGACAAGGGCAGAAACTATGAGGTGTTACTTTTGAAAAGAATTAACTACACCCATTGGGAAACGCTGCTAAAACCTGCAAGAAAAGCTAAAATTGGAAGCACCCTTGTTGTTAATGAAGAGTTATCATTTAAGGTAATTGGGATACTAGATAACGGCATTAGGGATATCGAATTTGAGTTTTCTGGTGTATTTGAAGATATATTGGATAGGGCAGGACAAATGCCATTGCCACCATATATAACAGAAAAACTGCAAGATAAAGAGCGCTATCAAACTGTTTACAGCAAACACAATGGTTCATCTGCAGCACCTACAGCAGGACTGCATTTTACACCAGAATTGCTTAAAAAACTGCAAGATAAAGGCGTTGAAATTGTAGAGGTATTGTTGCAAGTGGGGTTAGGAACATTCCGACCAGTTAAAGAAGATAATCTTATAAATCATCAAATGCACAGCGAATATTATGAGGTTAGCGAGCAGTCAGCTTCAGCCATTAATAAAGCAAAGGCGGAAGGTAGGCGGGTTATTGCAGTTGGCACAACTTCAGTTAGAACGCTTGAAAGTGCGGCAGACAGCGTGGGTCATATAAATGCAAGCAGTGGTGACACCAGTATATTTATTTATCCACCTTATCAATTTAAAATCGTGGATTGTCTTATCACAAATTTTCATTTGCCAGAAAGCACGCTTATAATGCTTGTTTCTGCGCTTATGGGAAGAGAAAAGACGCTTGAGTTATACAACCTTGCGGTGTCAGAAAAGTACAGATTTTTTAGCTTTGGCGACGCCATGCTAATCGAATAAAGAAAAACGGAGATATTAATGTTTAAATATGAAGTAATTAAAGAATGTAAGCAGTCGGGTGCAAGAATTGGCAGACTCACCACCCCACACGGTGTGATTGAAACTCCAGTTTTTATGCCGGTGGGCACAAGGGCTACAGTTAAGGCGCTTTCGCCAGAAGAGGTTGCTGAATGCGGCTCACAAATTTTGTTATCCAATACATATCATCTATATTTAAGACCGGGTGTTGATATTGTTAAGAAGGCGGGTGGTTTGCACAAGTTTATGAACTGGGATAAGCCTATTTTAACTGATAGCGGTGGATTTCAAGTATTTTCATTGTCCGGAATTAGAAAAG
Organism: Bacillota bacterium; assembly: GCA_044426075.1. GTDB lineage: Bacteria > Bacillota > Clostridia > Christensenellales > DTU072 > JAWXUT01. The sequence continues at coordinate 6,819 of JAWXUT010000005.1, read as the reverse complement.
TTACCGAGGAAGGTGTTAAATTTGCAAGCCATATAGACGGAAGCAGGCATCTTATCACACCAGAAAAAGCTATTGAAATTCAGCAAGGATTGGGCAGTGATATTATGATGGCGTTTGATGAGTGTACTGCTAGTGGCACAACGCACCAAAAGAGCAGAGAAGCTATGGAACGCACGTTGAATTGGCTTGATAGATGTTATAAAGTGCAAAATAATGAACATCAAATGTTGTTTCCTATCGTACAAGGAAATATGTATGCAGACCTAAGGGTAGAAAGTATCAAACGCACTATTCCATACGCAAAATGCGGAATTGCTATTGGTGGGCTATCTGTTGGTGAAGAAAAAAGCGTTATGTATGAAATGCTAGACGTATTGCGTCCTCACTATCCAGAAAATATGCCCAGATACCTTATGGGTGTTGGCAGTGCGGATTGTTTTATTGAGGGAATTTGTCGCGGAATAGATATGATGGACTGCGTGTTGCCAACTAGAATTGCAAGAAATGGCACAGCAATGACTTTTAAGGGCGATGTTACAATAAGAAACGCCACATATGCAGAAGATTTTTCACCAGTTGAAGAGGGCTGCGATTGCTACTGTTGCAAAAATTACAGTCGCGCATATATTAGGCATCTTATAAAATGTGATGAAATTATGGGTGGTAGATTATTGTCGATTCATAATATACATTTCTTACACCGCTTGACTGCAAAAATAAAAGAGGCAATTTGGGAAGATAGATTGCTCGATTATAGAGAAGAGTTTTTTAAAACTTATTCAAAAAAGGCCAAATAAATGCAACAATTGTGAAATTACGCATCCTAATGTGAATATTAAGCGAAATTTTGCAAAAGTAAAATAAAATGGTTGCAATGTGTCAACAATTATGTTATAGTTGATGTGTTGCAATAAGCAAAAAGGAGAAATTATAATGAATTTTATAGCAGATACAAGTAGTACAGATTCAAGCTCATGGGTAATGTTTGCCGTTTTGGGCGTGTTCTTTGTAATCATGATTTTGATGACAGTAATCCCACAACGCAAACAAAAGAAAAAAATGGCAGATATGATGTCAAGTTTGTCAATCGGTGATTCTATTATGACAATCGGTGGATTTGTTGGTGTTATCACAGAAATTGATGCTGAAGCTGATAGATATAGTATAAATGTAGGAACTGAAGAAGCTCCAGTTATCGTTAAAATTATCAAAAACGCTATCAGAACAAAACTTTCATAATTTAATACTAAATTAAAAATTAAAAGACTTTTCGAAATTTATCGAAAAGTCTTTTTTTTGATTTTAATGCCTTTTTCTTTTAGAACCTACATTTACTGCAATAATTCCACATATAATTCCGCCCACTGTTCCCGTTAGAAAATCAAAAAAGTTGAAGTTCTGTGCGCTCAAAGTGCTGTCTATTATCAAAAAAATGAAAACGCTAAGGGTTGTATATAATAATCCTATAATAGCACCTTTAATTGCACCGCTAGTTTTATCTTTTATTCCGAATATGCATCCAAATAAGATGCTTGCATATTTTATCACTTGATTTAGCGGAACAACCACATTGTCCCCTAAACTACAAAATTTTACAAATATCGCCAGAATCAATACCCCTATTATTGAAAATATTACAGCTTTAAGTGTGCTTATTAGTACATCTAATATTATGTTTTTCTTGTTGAGTGAAGCGGTTGCTTTCATTGTGACCTCCAGTTCTTTTTGTATAGTTTATTAGCGAGATAGCATAAATATTCATTATTGATATTTTTATTGTAAAATAGTCTTGATTAATATTGTAAAAGTGTGTATAATATGTATATGTAATTAAATAACGGAGGTGTTTTATGAAACACATTAAGACAGTTGCTAAAAAGTCAATGACAAAAACTCACACAATTGGTTGTGGCGAATGCCAAGCTAGTTGCCAATCAGCTTGCAAAACAAGTTGCACAGTGGGTAATCAAGCTTGCCACCAAGAAGAAAAAATCAACGTTGTTAAAAAGGAAACACTATAAGCTAACGCTTTTATATTATGGTACATACTTTTAAATACAAGCATAGGTCCAGCACTCTATATTTTATATGGGATATAGAAAGCGGCAGTCTACACAATGTAGATTATGTCGCTTTTTTGTGTGCAAGAAAAAGATATAATATTGCAATGAGCACCGAAGAGTGCACAGACTACAACAATATTCCAGCAGAAACAGTGCAAGAAATTTACGCTGAGTTTGCTGAAATTGAAGCGGACGGTGCCCTAAATGCAGAGCCAGCAATTAAAACTTTTCATAAAGATGCAACATATCTTAAAGCGATGTGTTTACATATTTGTCACGACTGCAATTTAAAATGCGAATATTGTTTTGCTAGTGGTGGCACATACAAAACAGAGCGCGACTATATGTCTCTTGAAGTTGGGCAGAGGGCTATAGACCTATTAATAGCAAAAAGCGGAATAAAACGCAACTTAGAAGTCGATTTTTTTGGGGGCGAACCATTGTTGAATATGGGCGTTGTTCGCGGAATAGTTGACTATGCAAAAAGCGAAGCGATAAAGCACAAAAAACAGTTCACTTTTACAATGACTACAAATTGTCTTGCTTTAAATGATACCAACATTGAGTATCTGAACAGAGAAATGGACAACGTTGTTTTGAGTATTGATGGCAGACCAGAAGTGCATAACGCTGTAAGAAAATCCGTAAATGATAAGGATGTTTATGACGTAATTTTAAATAATGCAATAAAATTCCGCAAAGTGCGTGGTGATAAAAAGTACTATGCGCGCGGCACTTTTACTGCAAGAAATTTAGATTTCGCCACAGATATTTTCCATTTAAACGATGTGGGATTCGATCAAATTTCCGTAGAACCAGTTGTTTTGCCCGATAGTAGCCCAATGGCACTAAAAACAGAGCATCTCGACCGCATTCTTGCAGAATATGACAGATTGGCAGAGGGTTATCTTGAACGCAGAGACGGGGAGAAGTGGTTTAACTTTTTCCATTTTATGCTTGATCTTGATCACGGGCCTTGTATCAACAAGAGGTTAACGGGTTGTGGCGCGGGTACAGAATATATCGCTGTTAGTCCAGTGGGTGAATTGTTTCCATGTCATCAGTTTGTTGGCGAAGATGAGTACTGCATTGGCAATGTTTTTGACGGCATATTGCATCAAAATATTCGTGAAACCTTTGCGGATATATGCTTATTGAAAAAAGAACATTGTAAAGATTGCATCGCAAAATACTATTGCGGTGGTGGTTGTGCAGCAAATGCAAAGAATTTTAGTGGCAGTATTGATGGCCAATATGAAATGGGTTGCATACTAACAAGAAAGCGTTTAGAGCTTAGTTTGGCAATCGCAACCATAGAAAAACAGTAATTAACGCATAAATAGCAAAAAAAATTAATCAAATCCATATTTATTTACCTAAATTTACTAAAAGTGGTTGACTAAAGTATATATAAGTATTATAATTAAAAGGATTAATGTATGGAGGCATACGAGTGAGTAGAAAAAAATCTATTATAATAATAGTCTTGATAGCAGTTCTTATCATTGGCGCAGCGCTGATGATAATTCCTTTGAATTCAGATGGCTATGTTCAAATCGGTGATAGTAATTACGATTTCTATTGGGTTGCAAGTTGTATCGACTTGGGACTAGATTTAAAAGGTGGCGTATACGCAATTTTTGAGGCAGACTTAACTGAGTTTGATGATGCTGACACAGCTGACGCTGCTATGGAAGGCACGATTGCTAACTTATCGTCTTTGTTGTTTTCAAAGGGATACACCGAAGCATCAGTTACTAGGTATGGCGACTCAAACATCCGTGTAGAAGTTCCAGCTGTTAGTGATACAGACGAACTTATGGCTTTGCTTGGTGAACCAGCAGAACTTGAGTTCCAAGATAGCGACGGCAATGTATTGCTAGAAGGTGCAAAGCACTTAGAATCAGCTACTGCAGTTTACTATGATGGTTCTTATGCAATTAGCTTGACCTTTAATGATGAAGGAACTGAGTTATTCGCACAAGCTACAGAAGATAATCTTGATAGCACAATCAGCATTTACATCAATGGCGAACTAATTATGAGCCCAACTGTTAACAGTACTATTACAGATGGTGAAGCGGTTATTACTGGTGGTTACACATATGCAGAGGCAAACGAACTTGCAGTTCAACTACAAGCTGGCGCATTTGAAGTTTCATTAACAGTACAACAAGTATCAACAATTTCTGCTACTTTGGGTGAAGACGCATTAACATATGCAATTTTGGCTGGTATTATTGGTCTTGCAGTTGTTGGAATCTTAATGTTGATTATATATAGAGGTTTTGGTGTTACAGCTGTTTTCGCTCTAATTATATACACAGAATTAATGATGTTTGCACTAGCGCTTGTACCTTGGGTACAGTTAACCTTGCCAGGTATTGCCGGTGTTATATTGAGTATCGGTATGGCGGTTGATGCTAACGTTATTATATTTGAAAGAATTAAAGACGAAATGCGCGCATCGCATAAATCAATCAATTCAGCCGTTAAAGGTGGTTTCAAAAAGGCTCTTACAACAATTGTTGATGCCAACGTTACTACAATAATTGGTTCAATTGTTATGATTATATTTGGTTCAACAACCATTCAAAGTTTTGCTATCACATTGTTAATAGGTATTATCCTATCAATGTTCACAGCGATTGTTATCACAAGATTGTTGATTAACATATCACTTTCTTTCAATGAAGATAACGAACTTTATTATGGTTTGGTATTTAAGGAGGTAGAATAATGAAAAAATTTAGCGATATTAAATTAAACCTCCGCAATATGAAAGTTTTTGAAAACGCATATTACTGGTTTATAGCACCACTTGCTATCATATTTATAGCAATGGTATGTGGCACGGTATATACAATTAGTGACAACTATGACGGCTTTGCAAACATAGGTATCGACTTTAAAGCGGGTACAGTGCTTACTGTTGAAATGGATGAAGCGTTGGTTTCTGACTTCGATGCCACTGCTGATTTTATTGAAGACATTATCGAAAACGATTTCGGCGCAATTATTAGCGTTAGACAAACTAGTGGAACAACTGCTATTGTATTAAGATATGCAAACTCAATTAACGGCACTGACTACAGTACCGATGAAATGGCAGAATCAATGGTTACTATCAACCAACAAATTTGTGACGCAGTAGAACTTGCTTTTTACAACACATATAATGTTAATGTTTCTGCTGACGCAGAAATGACAAGTGCATCTGCAAGTACTAGCTTAGTACAATCTGCATTGTTGGCTGTAAGTATTGCTATGGTTCTAATGTTACTATATGTAATATTCCGATTTGACTTATACAGTGGTATTGCTACTATTTGCGCTCAGTTACACGATATTATAATTATGTTATCACTTGTTGTTATCTTCCGTATCCAAATAGGAAGCACACTAATTGCTGGTATCATTACAATTGTTGCTTATGCTATCAATAATACTATCGTTGTATTTGACAGAGTTCGTGAAAATACAGTTCCATTTAAGAACAAAAACAAGGCGCTTGACCCAAGACTTATTGTTAATAATGCGGTTTCTTTCTCAATTAAGCGTTCAATGTTTACAAGTTTAACAACATTTATTACAATTTCAATTTTGGCTTGCTTCGGCGTTAGCACATTGACTGAATTTGCTCTACCAATTATGTTTGGTATCGTAGCTGGTTTCTATTCATCTACATTCTTAGCACCTAGCATATGGGGATTGATGATTCAGCACAAAAACGGAAAAGCTCGCAAGGCAAAAAGAGAAAGTAATAAAAAGTAAGCTCAATTCAACAAATTTAAAAGTCCGTTTCTAACGGGCTTTTTTACGATTATATAGGAGTAACGATGCACAAAACTAACGAAAGAGATGAACTAGTAGCCAAACTTATGGTCGAATTAGGACTATCTCAAACCATTGTCAATTTGCTTGTAGATAGAGGGTTTACCGACAGCGTGTCGATTGACAAGTTTTTGCATCCGTCATTAAGTGATTTACATTCTCCATTTGATATTATCAATATGAAACCAGCTGTTGCGTTAATAAGATCGCATATTGAACGCGGATCAAATATATTGATTTTTGGGGATTATGATTGTGACGGAGTGGGCGCATCGGCTATTCTGTTTTTAGCGTTTGAAGCACTTGGTGGCAAGGTGCGGTCATTTATTCCAACCAGGCACGACGACGGCTATGGTTTATCTAAAGGTGCTATTGATAAAGTAGTAGAAAGTTTCAAACCAAATTTAATTATAACAGTTGACTGCGGCATTAGTTCGGTTAAAGAGGTGGCATATGTTAAGAGTTTGGGGATTGATATTTTAGTTACAGATCACCACGAACCACAAGAAGAGTTGCCAGACTGCTTACTTGTAGATCCAAAGCTGCAAGATGACGGTTATCCTCAGCTATGTGGTGCTGGTGTTGCACTTAAGGTTGTTGAGGCTTTAACTGACCTTGACAATGCAATGCAATATTCAGATATTTGCGCAATTTCAACAATAGCGGACTTGGTTCCACTAGATAGCGATAACAGAATTATTGCTTATTATGGATTGCAAAGATTGAATAAAACCAACAGATTGGCGCCAAGGCAAGGGTTAAATATATTAAAAGAACTCTGCAAAATAAAACCTAATCAAGCAACCGCATATGATATTGGGTTTAAAATTGCACCACGCATAAATGCCAGCGGAAGGTTGAGCAGTGCACAAAAATCATTTGATTTATTGACTTCTACGGATGCATTTTTAGTTAAAAGAAT
>JAWXUT010000113.1:0-5413 GCA_044426075.1 Bacillota bacterium | reverse complement strand
CCAACTGGAATATCGTGCAGCCTTGACCAATTTATAAAGTCCCAAACTATAAGGTAATATTCACTAAATCCCATTGATATGATAACATTTAGCTCCATTTCTGCGCGTTCAATGTATTCGGCTGGAATAGTGCCGTAGCGTCTTTCCAATCCCTCATATGCCAATTTTCTGAGATATTCGGGGGGTGTTAGGTTGTCGGGACAATTGTATTCTGGCAGTTGATATTCATTGAAAACAAATTTAACATCACATTTTTCAGCAATTTCGTAGGGAGTTTCTAGCGATTCTTCGCACCAGCCCAAAACTTCACGCATCTCATCTGCGGATTTATAATAAAATTCCTCGCAAGAAAAGCGCATACGATCGGGGTCGTCATAATAGCTTCCCGTTTGCATACACAACATAATGTCGTGCATATCCGCATCGCTCTTTTTAATATAATGAACATCGTTTGTTGCAACACATTTTACGCCGATTTCCCGCGCAATTTTAACCAAAAGAGGGTTGGTTTGCAGTTGTTCTTCTATGCCGTGATTCTGTAATTCAATATAAAAATCGCCCTCATCAAACATATCTCGGAGCTCAATCGCATAGTTTTTGGCGCCCTCATAATCGTTGTTCAACAACATTTGTGGGATTACGCCCGCTAAACATGCGGATAGGCAAATTATTCCTTCAGAGTGCTTTTTTAATAGTTCTAAATCAATTCTTGGTTTGTGATAAAATCCTTCAGTCCACGCTAAACTACACATCTTGCTTATATTATCGAAGCCGATGTTGTTTTTTGCAAGCAAAACTAAGTGATTTAAACGCGCTTTGCGTCCATTGATCATATGTTCTTTTATGGTCATATCGGAAGTTGTGTAAAACTCACAGCCCAAAACGGGCTTTATTCCAGCCGCTTTGCACGCATCGTAAAGTTTGATTGTGCCGTACATATTGCCGTGGTCAGTAAGACCAATTGCAGGCGCTCCAGCTTCTTTTGCCGCTTGAACTAATTTGTCGATTTTTGCCGCACCGTCAAGCATACTGTACTCAGTATGCACATGAAGATGTATATATGGTTTGCTCATTTGTACTCCTGTGTTTGTGTGGGATCTGTTATGCTAAAGTAGGTTGTAAATTTCAGAAAATGCAGCATCTTCATCTACTCCGCTTATGGATAGAAAAATACTGTCACCGCATTTCATATTTAGGCTGATTAGTCCCATAATGCTTTTGGCATTGACTTTTTTGTTTTCTTTAACAACAAACACCGCACTTTTAAATTTACTTGCGGTTTGTGCAATTGTTGCACAATCTGGAGCTTTTAAGCCAAATTCTTTGCTAATTTTCTTTTCTTTAATCATCTTTCCCTCCTATATATGTTGGTGATCAATTTAGTTTTTCTGCTATTTCTAGCAATTTACGCAACCTATGGTTCAAGCCCGATTTTGATGGCGGGATTGCAAACTTTGTTGCAAGTTCTGTAAGTGACGCGCTGGGATATTCTCTGCGAAGCTCAGCCGTCTCTCTTATAACTGGGTCCAAAGTATCTAACCCAACCGACGCTTCAATTTTATCGATTGCATCAACGTGCTTAGAACTCGCTTTTATTGCTCTATCCATATTTGCAAGGGTGCAGTTCATTGAACGATTGGTCTCATTTCTTATAGACCTAAACACCAATATGTCTTGCAATGTGAAGTAGGCTGACGATGCGCCAAGTATCGTGCAAAAATCAGCAATTTTTTCGCTATCTTTAGTGTAAACTGCGTGCACATTTTTGCGTTGCCTTACCTTTGTTTCAATTCCGCATTCCGCAAGAAGCTCGCATATTGCCACCGCCATTTCTTCGTCATTTAATAGAAGCTCTAATATGTATCCTCTTGATGCGTGCTGGCTTTGTTCGGGAATAGAAATTGTGCCCGTTGTTGCAAATATTCCACGCAAATATGACTTCATACAGCAATCTGTTTTAAATGCAGCTGGAATTGTGTGCATAGGCAGTGATTCATCATCAACCAAATATAAATCTTTAATTAATGTATTTGCGTCACTTGCATCAAGCGATAACTCGTACATAAAATTGTTGCTAAGCGTATGGCTTTTGTCTTTCATTGTGACTTCGGGGTTTACCCTAAGCAATACGTAAATTATGTCGGCGCACTTTGTAATAAGTTTTTCATTGGAGTGGATTATTGAAAATCCGAACCCGCTTCGCTCTAAAGTCAAACAACCAGCCCCGCGAATAACGCCGGATAAAAATGCAAGTTTACAGCATTTACTGGATATTTTTTTGGGAATTATTTCGTCCCGCATTTTTTGACCAAGATTTTCTGACACAGATTGCTCCTTATGATAGATATATTATTTCTTTTTCAAGTTCGATTCCGAACTGTTTTTGCACTTCTTTTTTGCAAATATCTGCAAGGGCTAGATAATCTGCAGCAGAACCATTGTTGTAGTTTACTATAAATCCGGCGTGTTTCACACTAACCATAGCGCCACCCACGCTGCAACCCTTTAACCCACATTTATCAATGTAGTATGCGGCAGAAATATTATTCACCCGCTTAAAAGTGCTCCCCAAAGAGGGGATTGTTGGTTGCGACGCTTGCCTAATCGCCTTGTAGTAAGACATATTTTCTGATACATCATATGGCGAACTGTCAACAAGGTTTAGCGTTGCAGATGTTATAATGCAGCCATTAAACACATTGCCGGTGCTTCTGTAGCCCCAAGGGATATCGGTGTTTTGCAAAATATACGATGCGCCAGTTTGCATATTGAACACAGTTACGCTATTAATTATATCCGCCATATTTGTGCCATAGCAACCAGCGTTCATAACTATTGCGCCACCCAAACTTGCCGGTATGCACGATAGTGGTTCTAATCCGCTAAGCCCAAGTTTTTTACACTCATTTGCAAGGGATGAAATGCGATAGTATGAGGGATATTGCTGTACAGAATTACTCGCCGCTTCTTTAATGCACGCACCCACGCGTATCACAATTCCTTTATATCCAGAATCGGAAATTAGAGTGTTGCTTCCCGCACCCAAAATGCTATAATTTACACCCAAATCACTGGCTAAATATGCAATATTTTTTAGGTCTTTAATGCTTTTTGGGGTGGCGACAATGTCAATTTTGCCTTGCCCTCCATAGGTGCTTAACTTGCGCGCCGGTACATCTTGCAACACACCACAGTTAAGCGCAATTAAGTTATCTATTATACAATTCATATTATACTCCTTTTAGTGTTTTTTGTCAATAACGATTGCTGTAACTTTTAATGGAAACCTTAAAAATAATAAACACGAATGTTTAGGTAAATCAAGTTGGTTTTGAGGGGTATAGCTTTAGCGTTTTGAGTATTGTTTTTCTGTTTTTGCATAAGAAAATGAGACAAAAAACCGTTATTATACACCCAAGTATTCCTATAAGCGGATAAAAACTATTTGTAAGAGTGTTAAATCCAACTGCAGAAACTAACATTGCAAGCGCGGTAACGCAAGGCGCAAGATGTATATTTTTGTCGACGCATAACTGCAAGCTGCTTGTAGCTGTGGTTAAAATTGCAAGCAGAATAATAATATTCCCAATTGTTGTCAGATTGTGGCTTGCTGCAATCGCTTGTAATGGCATATCTGCATTTGGCACCAACTGCACCATATAATATATAGGAATCACAAGCGCTAAAAGTATAATTGCTATCCAAAGCCCAATCCCCCAAACACTGGTGTTTTTGTTGTTGTAGGGCTGTTTTGCAAGTATTAGTCCGGCAGAAAGCAAGTTAAAAGTGGCATATAAAATGGGATTTGTTATGTTAAATTCAACACCGCCAGTTGTGCTTTTAGTGCAAAACATAAGCACCCAAATCATTGTTACAATAAGGGGTACAATTATTGTGTTTAATACGCCTAAACTGCTCTGTTTTACCACCACTGCAAGCGCAATCAGTGCCAATAAAATACCCAAGTTTTCGCCATAATTGGTATCTATAGATACAGTATTTGCCGCTGCAATCATAGTAGCGAAAATTATAAAATTGGTAAGAATTATAAGTGCATTTACAACAAAATAAGAGCGTTTAAATAGCGTTTTTAGCAGATTTTTGTGGCTTATGCCAACTACATAAAAAGCCATTGCAGCAAGTGCAGATATTATGCAAGATAATATTGGTGCAAATATAGTTTGCCCTTCAAAAAAAATGAGAATTTCTTTTCCACTAGCAAACCCCGCTCCAATCAGTGTGCCAACAAATATAAAAGCACATTTTATTGTTCCCGACTTAAACATAATAAAATATATGTGGTAAGTTTGCCATTTATCACAAAACATTCAGAAATCTTAACTTGACTTTAATTGTAACTTATATTATAATATTAAGATGTAAAGGTAGGTAGTGTAATGGTCACAAAAAAGGTCACAATTAAAAGCGTCGGATGGGTAGCATTGATTATAATGTTAATAGCTACAATTGTATTATCCGTTTGCGCTATATTTATTCCAAATTTAGTTTTATTTGCGACAGAGATACCCGATCAATATATCTATGACGCCTCGCAATCAGATATGCCCGAAGGGTCGGATATTGGATTGTATATTTATGATGCCAATGCAACAGCGGTAAGTGTAACCGATAGCAATGCTTCTAGCTTGTATGACGCAAGCGGTGCGATAGTGGTTTATATTCACGGAGCAATTGCAGAAGACGGCACAAATGAATTTTTATATGCAGAAGAGTGGCAGTCAGCCGGATACAATGTGTTTAGTTATGATTGGAGCGCATTTGCAGTTGGTACAGAAACTGAAATTTCAGCGAAAATTTGGGCGGATACTTTAACTGGTCAGAGTTATCAAACAAGCAGTGGTTCTGTTATTTGCCCCGAAACAAAATATAGTCTAGCGGATTTTTTCATTGCAGAATACATAGCGTTTTTGGATAGCGTAAACATCACTGAAGCATTTGAAATTAGATTTATAGCCGAAGATATTGGTGGTGATTTGGTGGCAAAGGTGGTTACAGAAATTATGGCGCTAGCAGAATACGACGATACATTTAATCCGATATTAATAGATAGGGTTGCATTTTTAGACACGGTGCCCACTGCAGAAACGAGTGACATTGTTTCAGCTGTAGAAGATATGTCGGATTTTGGCGTAGCAATGGAAGCATATGTAAATGTGTATTATCAAAATATAGAGACAAATGAAACGATGTATGACTTCGCGTCAAATATGACACTGGTTGAATATAAATGTGATTGGCAAGATATAGAAGATTATAGCGGCGAGATGGCAAGGTGGTATTCAGAAAGTTTGTTGTGCGAGTTGTTTGTAGATCAATCCATAAGCAGTAGCGGAGAGTACACGCCGAGTGCATTGCTTGCATCAAGTTATCTGCTTGCGAGGATAAATACAAT
>JAWXUT010000112.1:0-5480 GCA_044426075.1 Bacillota bacterium | reverse complement strand
CCGAACAACAAACCCTAATTTATATGGGCATAAATGAGTTTGTTATGAGTGGGTGGCTGTCAATGTAGTGTGCGTGATATACATATTTTTAAGAGGCTTGTTTGTTTTCTTTTGATAACTTCTCATTGCCGAATTGCAAAGAAAAGTTTGTATGATTTATTACAATTTTCTCATAAAAACATCAAAAATAGTTGACATTTGACACGAAATGTGTTAAAATAGTAGAGGTGAAGAGTCGGCCATAAAACATCTCCCCCTTGCGGGGTTGTTCAGCTCCATAGCGGGGCTGTTGGGGTGTTCCATTGCGCGAAGTTAGGGGCTCTTTTTTATTTTGTATCTAAATTATAGTCTGCCGACGGCATAAGGTCCGGGCGTCAGAGGACTAACGCACCCTACAATAATACAGTTTATGTGTTAATCCGGCAACGACGTTTTATAATTTTATCCTCAACTTCTTCACTATTCACTCTTACTTATTACTTCCACCCAACGGGTGGTTGCGGGCTTCAGACTACCACCCTACAATAATATAGATTATGTGTTATAATCCGGCAACGGCGATAAAATAAACAACGGTGTTAAAATGCAAAGCGGTTTCGGGCGTCAGAGGACTAACGCACCCTACGATTATATAGATTATGTGTTATAATCCGGCAACTGCGATAAAATAAACAACGGCGTTAAAGTGCAAAGAGGTTTCGGGCGGCAGGGGACTGCCGCACCCTACAATCTATACATTGCGTTTTGCCATTTGTTCGACAATTGCACCTACCAACGATGTAAACGGGCAAATTGGATACGGGCGGCAGGGGACTGCCGCACCCTACAATCTATGCATTGCGTTTTGCCATTTGTTCCACGAACTATTCTTCACTATTCACTCAACCCAACGGGTTCGCGGGCGTCAGAGTAACGCCCCTACGATTTTAATGTTCATATGCGTTGAAATATGCGTTCCGACTAACCCATATAATCAACCCTTTATGGGTTCCACAATTTTTCACTTTAGAATGATATTATAATAAAGTCTTGCGGATCAAGCGTTGCAATTATATTGCTTCCATTTGTAGATATTTTTGATATATCACCATAAATTGTGGTGGGTGTGAGTGCTTTTAAATTGGGGACATAGTCAGCGATATTTAGGTTGTATGTGCCGTTTGTGGTGCTTGCATTGCGGATTGACAATATGCCTTTGCCATTGTTATAGCCTATGTATCCATATATTGCATCGGTTTTTGGTGTAGTTCCAAAGAACTTTACTGTTTTTAAGATGTTGAAGTTTGCTTCCGCCCATTTTAAAATGCGGGCATTAATGGCGTGCTTGTTTTCTGTCATCATATTAGGCGAATAGTATAGCTCTACAAAACCGCTTCCGCGCATCGTGCTCATATATAAATACTGTTCAAATTCTTCGTCTGTGAAGCATACCGTGCGGTGGCTTTTTGCGGGAAGGGGTGGGTTGTAGTTGCGATTGCCATAGCAAGGTTCGTGATTGTAAATGTGCGATAGCGGAAACTGCAACTGCCTTGTAACTGTAAAATCGTAATATCTATCATCACGATAGTTGGCACACTGGTGTAAATCACTGCCACCACCAATATAATTCATATCTTTGCTGTTGTTTAACCACACTGCGTCGGCTTGTTTAAGAAGCCAAGGACTGGTGTTGCTGTGACTGGTTACATTTAAAAATATATCATCTTTGTGCGCGCGAATCTTAGCAAACGCTTGCAACCAACACTCCCATTGATAACAGTAGAAGTACATATCTTTATATCCGCCAACGGGGTGGCCGTGGTTTTTCCCCTTGCAAGGAGCAATAGCAAAGCCGTCAATTTTAAAATATGTTACATTAAATTTATCTATAAATTCTATCATCTTATCTGCTAAATCTGACACATATTTGTTGTCAGCCGTGCAAATTTCATAACCATTTTTGTTTACGTGATATCCAATTTTTTTGAGTTTTTTTGCATACTGAAATGCCTCACTATATCCGCCACGAGGGCCAAACCATACGCCAAAAGTGCTGTTTAACTCACGCGTTAAGGCGGATTCTTTATTAAATTCATTGGGGAACTTTGCGTTAAAAGCCCATAGTTCTGATTTTTTATAGTCAACCCAACCATCATCAACAACATAACACGCCACATTATCTAGCCCATTTGCACTGAATCCCGCTTGTATTGCCCTAAAAGAACTGTCAATATTTTCTGGAGTGATATCCAACATATTGTCGTACCAAGAGTTAAATTGCAACCTATATTTTGCTGGACGCGCAAATGTTTCAACATATTTAAAGAAGGCATTTTGGCACGCTATATAGTCTGAATTTTGCCCGCCACCCACTACATAACTAGGATATAAATATGCCGAGCCGAGCGCATTTATTGTACGCCCGATGTAGTATTTCATACGTGTTGTATTGCTATCTATTGCGTTATCTGCAGTCATACTCTCTATGCCAAAAAACATATCAATATAGTATATTGGTTGCCCAAGTGACATAAAATAGGGTTCTATAAACGACTTTTCTGCAACATAAGGGCAATGCCAGTTATACTTAGAATTGTCAATTTCAAACGGCAAATATGCAATGCTATCAATAAACAAATCCGCACTGCTTTTTAGTGAAGTTATGGCGGTTGATATGTATCCGTTTACAACGCTGTTGGTGAGTGTTACCTGCACGTCAAACTGCTCATTTTTAAAACTGAAAGTTATACTATTTTTAGCTGTTGCTACAATCTTCATATCATTTGAACGCAACGCAAAAGGGCGCTTAAATATTCCTAACTTAAAGTTAATAATAAATTCTGTTGGGTTATCAAGCTGAATTGCGGTGTTGGTTAGTGTGTTTAAAAAGGTAATTTTCTGTACAGAATCCGCGTTTAACAAGTATGTTTTGGTTATGTTGTTGGCTATAATCTGCATATTGCCTCCTAAATAATTGGTGTTACAAATATATCACAACTGGCACAAAATGTCAATACAATCTATTTATGATAAAAGCATATCGATTTCAAAAAATGTTGCGCAAACAGTAGCGAAAATTGATATAATATGATATAATCTTTAACATATTAAATTATTTTGAGTATAATTTTGGAGATATATATGAAAGTGTTTGTTAAAGAAAGACCCAATTTCCCTAAAAAGGTTGTAGTAACTGCAGGTATGCCATATGGAAGCAAAGAATTGCATTTTGGTCATATTGGTGGAGTTTTTGTGCACGCCGATGTATATGCGAGATTTATGCGCGACAGAATCGGTGCAGACAACGTAATATTTGTATCTGGCACGGACTGTTATGGTTCACCAATTATAGAAAAGTATAGGCAAATAAGCGAATCGGGTGAGTTCAGCGGCAGTGTAATTGATTTTGTAGAGAGCAATCACAAGAGTCAAAAGGATACATTAGATAATTACCATATAAGCCTAAATTTATTTGGAGCATCTGGATTGGGTGCAAGTGGCAAAATGCACACCGAGTATAGTGCGGAATTATTTAACGAGCTATATGACAGTGGAAGTTTAAAGTTGATGTCAACCAAGCAATTTTATGATGAAAGTATGGGTGTTTATCTTAACGGAAGACAAGTTCAAGGCAGATGCCCAATAGACGGTTGCAAATCGGAGCAAGCATATGCAGATGAGTGTAGTTTGGGTCATCAATATTTTCCAGACGAACTAATTGCGCCAGTAAGCACATTGAGTGGCAACACACCCGTGTTAAAAGAGGTAAAAAACTGGTATCTTGATATGGAGCAATATGCCGAATATTTAAAGGAATTGAACGATAATCTTATAAAAACCAAGGCAGTAAGGCAATTTATAGGTGTAAACTGTGATGAATTTTTAAAGCCTCCAATGTTATATGTAAAGGAAGCAGAATTCCCACGTGTTGCCGAGTTGTTAAGCGACAAAGACATAGTAACATCAAGCGACAAGGGCAGAAAACTAGTTAAAATAGCCTTCAAAAAGTTATCCGACCGCGAAGAGAGCTGTAAAACACTTGCAAATGCGGGAATAAGGTACAGAACGGGCAAAACAATTGTTCCATTCAGAATAAGCGGAAACGTAGAGTGGGGCGCACCAGTGCCAGAAAAAGACGGAATGAAAGGTTTGACATTTTGGGTTTGGCCAGAATCATTATGGGCACCGATATCATTTACAAAAACGGTGCTAGCCGCAAAAGGTCAACCAGAAGATAGTTGGCACGAGTGGTGGTGTCGCGAAGACAGCAAAGTTGTACAATTTATAGGTGAAGATAACATCTACTTCTATAGCTTAGCAGAAATGGCAATTTTTAAAGCTATGGAAGGCGGAACTAAAGGTATAAAAATAGTGCCACCAAGCATAGTTGCAAACAAACACATATTGTTTTTTGACAAAAAGGCAAGCAGTAGCGGCGCAATCAAGCCACCAATGGCACACGAATTATTAGCTCACTATTCAGCCGAGCAGTTGCGCGCACACTTTTTGGCGTTAGGATTGCACAATGCAAATGTTCCTTTCCAACCAAAACCATACAATCCCGATAAAGAGAGCAATCAAGGTGATCCAGTATTTAAAGAATGGGGAATCTTTACAAATCTATTAAATCGCGCTGTTAGAACAACATTCTATAGCTTCCAAAAATACAACGAGGGCAATCAAACATTGCCAAATGTTGCAGTTTCTTCTGAAATATTAGAAAAATGCGAAGCAGTCATCTTAAAACACGAGCGCCATATGGCAAAGTGCGAGTTTACTCAAGTTATGACCCAGTTAGAAGATTTCTTTAGATATTTCAACAAAGACTTATCCGCAAAAATGGCAACAATTCAAAAGGAATTCAATCAAGAAACCTTCAATCAAACCATTGTTGACGCCGTTCATATTATGAAAACAGCAATAATGCTTGCCCACCCCATAGCACCCGCAAGCACCGAAAAAGTGCGCCAAGCCCTAAACATTGATGACCGCATCTACAGTTGGGATTACGCCTTTTCCCCAATCACCGCAATCGTCGGCGACACTCACAAACTAAACTTTATAGAAGCGCGTAGGGACTTTTTTAGCCGCCCCGAGTGGCAATATTAGTAAAAAGCCATATATCACGCACACAACATCACGAGCGCCCAATTTTAAAAATTCAGGTATTACTTATACATTAGGATTTTTAAGATTGGGCGTTCGCTTCGTTGTGCACGCAATCTCTGGCTTTTTACACGACTTCTATTTAAGCAAAGTTAATAGAATCGCGAATTTTACGCACAAAAAAGCACTCAATTTTTTGGGATACACTTCAGATAAAATTATATAAACGTCGTTGTATGTGCCACAAATAAATCATACAATCTTATACATTGTGTTTTGCCATTTGTTCCACGATTGAACAAACTATAAATTAAAAATCCACAATTATTCATTATTCAATATTAATTATTCATTCAACCCGCTTGCGGGTTTGCACCCTACAATCTATACATTGC
>JAWXUT010000004.1:0-33798 GCA_044426075.1 Bacillota bacterium | reverse complement strand
TAGTACCAACGTTAACGTGTGGCTTATTTCTTTCAAATTTGGATTTTGCCATTTTAATTATTCCTCCAAGAATATTCTTTTATTTGTTTTAATTATAATACAATATAATAATATTGTCTAGTTATTTTATAAACTTTTTTCTATTCTACCCATTTTTTTAGGCAGAATAGCAGTTTTGTCTATTATTTTTTAGCTCTAGCGCCAACAATTGTCTCTAAGATTGACTTAGGAACTTCGTGATAGCTATCTAGTTGCATTGTGTAGTTACCTCTACCTTGTGTTGCACTACGCAAAACTGTTGCGTAACCGAACATTTCTGATAGTGGAACATCAGCTGCAAGTACTTTGATTCCGTTTCTGTCATCAGTGGTTTTAATCATACCACGTCTTGCAGTAACAGTTCCTATCATATCGCCAAGATATTCACTTGGTGCAGTAACTTCAACTGCCATAACTGGTTCAAGAATAGTTGCGCCAGCTTTAGCACAAGCATCTTTAAGAGCCATACTACCAGCAATTTTAAATGCCATTTCTGAAGAGTCAACTTCGTGGTAGCTACCATCAATTAGGCGAACTTTAAAGTCAACCAATTCGTAACCAGCAACGATACCGCCCTTAGCTGCATCTTTAACGCCTTCTTCAACACACTTGATGTATTCTTTTGGTACTGAACCGCCAACAGTTTCATCGATAAATTCGATACCTGCACCTGGCTCTTGTGGGCTCATTATGATAACAGCGTGACCATATTGACCTTTACCACCAGATTGGCGAACAAATTTACCATCACCGCGAGCTTCTTTACGGATAGTCTCACGATAAGCAACTTGTGGTTTACCAACGTTAGCTTCAACTTTAAACTCACGCAAAAGTCTATCTACGATGATTTCTAAGTGCAATTCACCCATACCAGCGATAATGGTTTGTCCAGTTTCTTTGTCTGTGTATGTGCGGAATGTTGGATCTTCATCTGAAAGTTTGTTTAGTGCAAGACCCATTTTCTCTTGACCTAGTTTAGTTTTTGGCTCGATAGCTACACGGATAACTGGATCTGGGAAGACCATGTTTTCTAGTATAACTGGAGCAGATTGGTCACATAAAGTTTCACCAGTAGTGGTTACTTTTAGACCAACGATTGCTACGATATCACCTGCATAAGCTTCATCAAGATCGGTACGGCTGTTAGCGTGCATACGAACGATACGACCGATTCTCTCTTTTTGTTGCTTAAATGAGTTGTAAACTGTGCTACCAGCTTTTAACACACCGCTGTAAATACGGTAGAATGTCAACTTACCAACAAATGGGTCAGCTGCAATCTTAAATGCTAAACCTGCTAGTGGAACATCATCACTGCTCTCTCTAACCATAGCTTCGCCTTCCCACTCACCTGTAATTGCAGGAACATCTAGTGGTGATGGCATTAGTGCTACAACAGCATCTAATAATTGTTGAACACCTTTGTTACGGTAAGCTGTACCGCAAAGTACTGGTGTAATCTTCATATCGATTGTTAGTTTACGCAATGTTGCCCAGATTTCTTCTTCTGTGAACTCTTCACCGTTAAAGAATCTTTCCATCATATCTTCATCAGTTTCAGCGATAACTTCCATAAGTGCCGCACGTGCTTCAGCAGCTTCGTCTTTGTACTCATCTGGAATCTCTGTGTGATCTTGAACTGTGCCTAGGTTATCTGTGTAGATAATAGCTTCGTTCTTAATAAGATCAATAATACCGATAAATGAATCTTCTTTACCGATTGGCAAAGCGATTGGAATTGCGTTTGCACCCAAACGTGATTTCATCATTTCAACAACGTTGTAGAAGTCAGCACCATTGATATCCATTTTGTTAACGAATGCCATACGTGGTACATTGTACTTCTCAGCTTGTCTCCAAACTGTTTCTGATTGAGGCTCAACGCCACCTTTTGCACAGAAAACAGCAACAGCACCATCAAGTACACGCAAACTTCTTTCAACTTCAACAGTAAAGTCAACGTGACCAGGGGTGTCGATAATATTGATAACATGACCAGCCCACTGACAAGTTGTAGCAGCAGAAGTAATTGTAATACCTCTTTCTTGCTCTTGAACCATCCAGTCCATTGTAGCTGCGCCTTCATGAACTTCACCTATCTTATGTGTTTTACCTGTGTAATACAAGATACGCTCAGTTGTAGTAGTCTTACCAGCATCAATATGAGCCATGATACCAATGTTTCTTAATTTACTAATTGGGAATTCTCTTGACATATTTATTTCCTCTAATTCTGTCCGCTAAGTGGGACTGTATTAACTTAAAATTAAGAACGGCAATTTTGAATACCGTTCTTAACTTTGTATTGCTTCATTGCATTAGATATATTGACAAATTTGTGCAATATATTCGATTCTACCAACGGAAATGTGCAAATGCTTTGTTAGCTTCTGCCATACGGTGGGTATCTTCTTTCTTCTTAACAGCGCCACCAGCGTTGTTAAATGCATCTGTAATCTCACCAGCTAGTCTTTCTTTCATAGTTCTTTCGCTACGTTTACGAGCAAATAGAACCATCCAACGAATTCCTAGTGTTTGGCGACGATCAGGTCTGATTTCTAGAGGAACTTGATAGTTAGCTCCACCAACACGGCGAGCTTTAACCTCTAGAGTAGGCATAATGTTTTCTAAAGCTTTTTGAAAAACTTCGTCAGGTGCTTGACCTAACTTTGCTTCAACAATAGCAAAAGCTTCATAAACGATCTTTTGGGCAACACCACGCTCACCATCCAACATAATTTGGTTGATAAGTTTAGTAATTACCTTTGAATTGTATATTGGATCTGGCAAAACGTCACGTTTTGGGACACCACTTCTTCTTGGCATTTTAATATCCTCCTAATTTAATCTGCTAAAAACCGCTTACTTAGGTTTTTTAGCGCCGTATTTGGATCTAGCTTGATTTCTCTTAGCTACACCTGCTGTATCTAAAGTACCTCTTATGATGTGGTAACGTACACCAGGTAGATCCCTAACTCTTCCGCCTCTGATAAGAACAACACTGTGCTCTTGCAAGTTGTGGCCGATACCTGGAATATATACAGTACCTTCCATTCCGTTTACAATACGTACCCTTGCGATTTTACGAACAGCAGAGTTTGGCTTTTTAGGCGTTGTTGTAGAAACTGAAAGGCAAACACCTCTTTTTTGTGGACATTTATCCATCAAAGGGGTAACTGACTTTTTAACTTGTTTCTCACGGCCGTGCCTTATGAGTTGGTTAATTGTTGGCATTATTGGGTTCCTCCTTTTTTAGTAAGCTCCCAATTCAACCCAAAAGGGGGCTCTGTGGGCTTTGTGCCCGAGTATTTTTTTATTACGGCAATGATGTAGGAATATTATCATTAACCAATATTAAGTAGCATCGTTTTCTCCGGAAAAACACACCTTAGTTCTTCGGGAACGACGCATCTTACTACCATAGTTGATTGCTTTTGAAATGAATATGAATGATCGCACAAATTGCAACCTTGTGCGTGACATAACAAAACACACTTCACAAGCCTAATCATTATAACAAGAGAGTAAAAAGATGTCAATTAATTTTACACATTTATTGTATTTTTTTTGAGTTTTGCTATTTTATTACTGCAGAAACGGAGTTTATGCCTTTTGCGCAGTGATTTTTTGCAAGTTACACGGCTGGATCTGCATCTAAAGTGAGATCTGCTGGTTGTTCGCCTAGTTTTATAGCCTCATATGCCGCCACACCAATCATAGCTCCGTTATCTGTGCAAAGTATTTTAGGTGGCAAAAGGATGCGAATATTATGTTTTGCGCCCTCTTCTTGCAACTTTTTGCGAAGCGCGGTATTTGCGCCAACTCCACCGGCAAGAGCAATAGTGTTTATGCCCGAGCGTTTTGCGCCTTCAATTGCGTGGTCAACCAAAACTCCAACCGCCTCGGTCTGAAAAGAACAAGCGAGATCGGCGCGATTTACAACCTCTCCGCGTTGTGTCATATTTGAAACCATATTTATAACCGCAGTTTTAAGTCCGCTAAATGAGAAGTTAAGGTGCTTTTCGCCTTTAAATGCGCGTGGCAATTTATAACTTGGCGCACCCTCTTTTGCAAGGCGCTCAATTTCGGGTCCACCAGGATATGGCAAACCTAGCACGCGAGCCACTTTATCAAAAGCTTCGCCCACTGCATCATCTTGCGTTTCACCCAACACTTCTATATCATTAAATGAATTAATTTTTAGCACTTCAGTGTGGCCTCCACTTGCCAAAAGACACACAAAAGGTGGCTCTAAATCGGGGGTGGCAATGTAGTTTGCGGCAATGTGCCCCTTAATGTGGCTAACTGCAATAAGTGGAAGCTCTAAAGTATAAGCTAGCGCTTTTGCGTAACTCACCCCAACAAGAAGCGCGCCCAAAAGCCCCGCACCATATGTAACCGCGATTGCAGAAATATCATCAAATGTAACACCCGCTTTTTGCATAGCCTCATCTACAATGTGTTTAATTTGAAGAGCGTGATTGCGACTTGCGATTTCTGGCACAACTCCGCCAAAACGCTTGTGGATTTCAATTTGTGAGGATATAACGCTAGAAACAATATATCTTCCGCGAACAACAGCAACCGCCGTTTCATCACAGCTTGATTCAATAGATAATATTAAATAGTCATCTCTATTGCGCAAGGCATCCAATTTTTCTTTACAAATATCAATATAGTTCATATATACTCCGTTATCTTCTTGCAAAAGCCAATACTCTTACGCTTTTTGCCTTATTTTCTTGCATTAGCACACGCGCGCACTCTCGCACCGTTGCCCCCGTTGTTACAACATCGTCAATCAAAATAACATCTTTATTTTCTATTAGCTCGGTGTTATAATCTTCGGATTTATGAAACGCACCTACCACGTTTAATGAGCGCATTTCTCTGTCATTTTCGGTCTGACTGCTAACCATTCCACTGCAACTAAGCGCATTTACCACTGGAATGTTTATCATTTTTGCAAGCTCTTCTGCAACCAACTCGTTGTGATCAAACCTACGGCTTTTAATTGCGTCGGGGCTAGAAGGCACATAAACCATAACTTCGCCCACAATATTAAAAGTATTGTACCAATCCGCCATATATTTTGCAATGTAAGGAGCCATCCATTTATTGGGCTTATCTTTGTAACCAACCGCAACAGAACTCACTTTTTGCGTATAATTAAATGGCGCATATAACGCACTGAAATCGGGTCTAAAATCTCTGCACCTTTTGCACAAATTGCGTTCAACCGCGGGGTCACCACAAATCAAACAATATTCGCCCAACCTATACGGCAATTTTTCAAAACACTTGTCGCAAGTGGAATACAAACCGTTATCTTTGTAAATTTCTCTGCCACAAAAAATACATTTATGCGCCTTTGGGAACAGTGTTTTCTGCAAAAATAACTTGCCTTTTTCTAGTATAGAATTAAAGTTGTCGTCTTTTGTCATAATAACTCCCCCTTAGAATCATAATATATTATATAAATACTATTCTCCGTGCAGAATTTTGCCCATTCTTGCGTTGCCTTTTTCCAACAAATCTTTTAGTAAAGTGTATCTTTTTGCGGATACATTGTTGTGCACCATACTCAAAATTGTGTTAGGATTGCCCACTATAACCACTGCTTCTTTTGCCCTAGTGACGGCGGTGTACAATAGGTTTCTTGTAAGCAGCCCTCTGTAACTTTTTGCAAGCACCAAAAGCACCACTTTAAACTCCGAACCTTGACTCTTATGCACGCTTATTGCATATGCCAAATTGAGTTCTTCGTGTTTGTCTTTTTTGTATCTAACTATCTTGTTATCGTCATATTTTACAAGAATAGTATCTTTGTTTATATCCTTAATAAACCCAATATCGCCGTTGAAAACACCCTTGCCTTCTTCAAAATTGAAACCGTCTTCACGCGTCCACTCCAAATCGTAATCATTTACAATTTGCATAACCTTGTCACCCACCCTAAATATGGTGTCGCGACACGTTACATATGAGCCAACTGGATTTATTATTTTTTGAATATTTGCATTTAACGCTTCCACCCCGCAAACGGTTTTTTTGACTGGCGTCAACACTTGGATATCGGTGGCGGCAATGTTAAAATACTTTGGCAATCTACTTGTATACATTGCAATTGCCGTGTCAGAAATTGTTTCTGGCTCTATCTTATCATCTACAAAAAAGTCCTTAGATGCGTTGTTTAGCACTGGCATTTCACCGTTGTTTATGCGGTGCGCGTTTGATATAATTAAACTGTTTGCATCTTGCCTATAAATTTCAGTTAATGCGATTACGGGTACCATATTGCACGCAATTATGTCACCCAAAATGTTACCTGCAGACACTGAAGGTAGTTGATCTTTATCGCCAACAAGCACAATCCTTGTGCCCATTTCAAGCGCTTTTATCAATGAGTTGAATATGAAAATATCAGCCATACTTATCTCATCAACTATAACAACATCGGCGTCAAGCGGCTCAAGTTCATTGTACTTAAAGTTAAACTTGCCTTCTGCAAATTCCATACCCAACAAACGGTGTATTGTTTTTGCCTCTAACCCAGTTGCCTCGCTCATACGCTTTGCCGCTCTTCCGGTTGGGGCACATAACTTTACCCTTTTTCCGCTAGACATAAACAACTCTGTTATGCATTTTATTATGGTGGTTTTGCCGGTACCAGGCCCGCCCGTTATAACCATAACACCACTGCTTATTGCCGTTTCAATCGCCTTTTTTTGTGCTTCGTGCAACAAGATATCGTTGCTGTGCTCGTAGCGTGCAATGTCTTTTTCAAGGTTGAAATTTACCGTTTCCACCGCAGATATCAAGCGCATTAAACGCATTGCTATTGCACCTTCAGTTGCATAAAATTGTGGCAGAGCCAACATTTCAACATCTTCATTATTGATTGTAATGCTGTGCTTTTTAAGTCTCAAAGTTAATAACATTGGCGCAATACAACTTGCGACTTTTTCGGTATCAACAACCCCCAACAAGTGCGCACTTGCATCAACAACCATATCATATGGCATACATGTGTGACCTTCACGGCTTGCGCCCTCTTGCAAAATATGCGTGATTCCAGCCATTATTCTGAACTCACTGTCGCTATCAATGCCAAATTTACCCGCCATTTTATCGGCTGTTGTAAACCCTATTCCCTCAATATCCTCTACCAATTTATATGGATTATCGAGTAGTTGTTCTTCAGTATTTGCACCATATTTTTTGTAGATTTTTAATGACTGACCAAGTGTTATGCCGTGCTGTTGCAAAAATATTAATGTGTGTTGCATATCAATATGCTTGCCAAACTCTATGCCAATTTCTACCGCGCGCTTTGCACTTATGCCCCTAACTTTTGAAAGTTTATCGGGCGTATTTTCCATAACTTTTAATGTATCTGTGCCAAATGTCTCAAAAATTGAGGTGGCAATTGAAATTCCAACACCTTTAAACAAACCCGAAGATAGGTAATTTATGATGCCAAATTTATCTGTTGGCGACTTATAAACAACTTCTTTTACCGAAAATTGCTCGCCATATATGCCTTTTGTGACATATTCACCCACTAAAGAAAGCGTTTCGCCCACGCAGATCATAGGAAAAATGCCAACAACAGGTATAACCTTGTTGTCAGCATAAAAATCAATTACAGTATAACCATTTTCCTCATTGCGGAAGGCTATCCTTTCAACACTTCCTTCAATTATCATTAAATAAGCCTCTTTAACTCAGCTATTTTATCGGTTTTTTCCCAACTGAAGCAATCTCTGCCAAAATGACCATAACTTGCCGTTTTGCGATATTGTGGCTGGGTTAAATCAAGTGCGTCGATAATTGCCTTTGGTCTGAAGTCGAAAATTGTTGGTAACGCTTCAACCAGCACATCATCAGCTAACTTACCAGTGCCAAATGTGTTTACTAAAATAGAAACGGGTTGTGCTTTTCCGATAGCGTATGCAAGTTGCAACTCACATTTATCAGCTAGTCCGCTTGCAACAATGTTTTTTGCAACATATCTTGCATAATAAGCCGCGCTTCTATCCACTTTTGTTGGATCTTTTCCGCTAAAAGCGCCACCACCGTGTGGTGCATATCCGCCATAAGTATCAACAATAATCTTTCTGCCAGTAAGACCGCTATCACCTTGAGGGCCGCCAATTACAAATCTGCCAGTAGGATTTATGTATATTTTTGTATCGCTATCCATAAGTTCAGCCGGAATAACAGCTTCAATAACCGCCTCTTTTAGGTCGCTACGCAACTTATCGATGCTAATTTCTTCGCTGTGTTGAGTTGACAAAACTACTGTATCAACTCTTTTTACCTTGTTTCCGTCATACTCAATGGTAACTTGTGATTTGCCGTCGGGACGAAGATATGTCAATGCACCAGATTTACGCACATCTGTCAACTTTTGTGACAACTTGTGTGCAAGCATAATTGGCATTGGCATTAATTCTTCTGTTTCGTTGCAAGCAAATCCAAACATCATACCTTGGTCACCCGCACCAATCTTGTCATAGTGAGAATCGCTAGCTTTATCTTCTAAACTGCTATCTACACCAAGAGCGATGTCAGCTGACTGTCTGTCAAGCGTAACCAACACCGAACAAGAACGGTAGTCAAACCCACTTTCTGGATTTACATAACCTATCTCTTTTACGGTATCACGTACGATTGAAGGTATATCAAGTGTTGCAGAAGTTGTAACTTCACCCATAACAAGCACCATACCAGTAGTAACTACGGTTTCGCAAGCTACTCTTGACTCTGGTGCAACCGCTAAGATGCTGTCTAATACAGCATCTGATATTTGGTCGCAAACTTTATCTGGGTGTCCTTCTGTGACACTTTCTGAAGTAAAAAATCTTTTCATTTAAAAATTATTCCTCGTCTGGATCATATGAATCGTCGATATGGTCCGTTTTGTACTCTTCCACTGTTTCTTCATCTATGTCGATATCAACAGCAGTTTTTTCAATTCCTACATTGCGGTATTGCATCATACCAGTTCCCGCTGGAATCAACTTACCGATAATAACGTTTTCTTTCAAACCAACCAAGTGGTCAACCTTGCTCTTAATAGCAGCTTCGGTTAGCACTTTTGCTGTTTCTTGGAAAGATGCAGCTGATAGGAATGATGATGTAGCAAGTGAAGCTTTAGTGATACCTAGCAAGATACGGTTTGCCATAGCTGGTAGTCCGCCTTCTTCTAGCACTCTCTCGTTCTCTTCTTCAAAAGTAACGATATTTACTTGTTCATTCATAAGAAGTGTTGTGTCGCGTGGATCATTAACTTTAACTTTACGCAACATTTGTCTTACGATAACTTCAATATGTTTGTCATTGATGTTAACACCGTTTGACTCATATGCAGATTGAACTTCACGAATCATAGCTTCTTGAACACCTTGAACACCCTTTGTACGCAAAATATCTTGTGGGTTTACGCTACCTAGTGTTAGCATATCACCAGCTTCAACAGCTTGACCGTCTTTTACAAGAACAGTGCTCTTTGCAGGTAATTTATAAACCATCATATTTTCGTTTTTAGTGTCTTTAGGATCCACAACGTGGCCATCTCGAACAACAGTAACTATAGTTACAGGAGTCTCACCAGTAGTATCAACTCTTACTGTAGCAGTACCTTTGATATCTGTGATAACAGCTTCACCCTTAGGTTTTCTAGCTTCAAACAACTCAACGACACGAGGCAAACCTTGTGTGATATCAGCGCCAGACGCAACACCACCGGTATGGAACGTTCTCATTGTAAGCTGTGTACCAGGTTCACCGATTGATTGAGCTGCGATAATACCAACAGCCTCACCAAGTTTAACTGGATTCCAACTAGACATATTAGCACCGTAACATTTTGCACAGATGCCTTGTTTTGATTTACATGTAAGTGCGCTACGGATAGTAACTTGTTCAACACCAGCCTTATCGATAACAACTGCCATTTCTTCAGAAATCATTGTGTCAGCTGCAGCTAATATTTCACCAGTAACTGGATCAACAACGTCGTGAACAACATATCTACCAGCAATACGCAAAGCAAGTCCTTCAACAACTTTACCAACTGGACTAACAATAGCTTTAACTACAAAACCGCGAGTGTCGCCACAATCTTCTTCTTTAATGATAACATCGTGAGCAACGTCAACAAGCCTACGGGTTAGGTAACCTGAGTCAGCTGTTTTTAGAGCGGTATCAGCACCACCTTTACGTGATCCGTGTGAAGAGATAAAGTACTCAACAACTGATAGACCTTCACGGAAAGAAGATTTAACAGGGATTTCGATAGTTTTACCTGTAGGATCAGCCATCAATCCACGCATACCAGAAAGTTGTTTGATCTGTTGCATGCTACCACGAGCGCCAGAGTCAGCCATCATCCAGATAGGATTGCATTTATCAAAGTTTTTAAAGTTATCTTCTAGATCTTTAGCAACTTGGTTTGTAGCTTGCTCCCAAATGCTAATTGTCTCTTTATAACGCTCTTCTTCAGTAAGTTCACCACGCATATAAGCTTTTTCACGAGCCTCAACCGCTTTATCAGCTGCGTCAAGAATAGTTTGCTTACTGCTTGGGATTTGCATATCGAATACTGATGCAGTTATTGCACCAATTGTGCTGTATTTGAAACCAATTGATTTGATAAGGTCAAGCATTTTGCTAACTTCAACTGCGCCATGTTTTTTGAAACATCTTGCAACAATTTCTGAAAGTTGTTTTTTGCCAACTTGGAAATCGATTTCATATTTTAGCATATCTTCATCTGTGTTACGAGCCGTAAATCCAAGATCTTGTGGAATAGCTTCATTAAATATGATTCTACCTACAGTGGTTGGAATACGTTTTTGGATAGTAACACCATTAATTTCTTTAGTTACACGAACTTGAATAGCTGTTTGCAACTCAATTTCTTTAACTTGATAAGCCATTTTAGCCTCATCTTCGTTAATAAAACATCTGCCTTCGCCCTTCGCGCCAGGTTTATCTTGAGTTAGATAGTAACTACCGATGATCATATCTTGAGTTGGGCTGATAATAGGCTTACCGTCAGACAACTTTAAGATGTTGTTTGTTGATAACATAAGGAATCTAGCTTCAACTTGTGCTGCAACTGAAAGTGGAACGTGAACTGACATTTGGTCACCGTCGAAGTCGGCGTTAAAAGCAGAACAAACCAATGGGTGCAACTTGATAGCACGACCCTCAACAAGGATAGGTTCAAACGCTTGAATACCCAATCTGTGAAGTGTTGGAGCACGGTTCAAAAGAACTGGGTGATCTTTAATAACGTCTTCTAGGATATCCCAAACTTGAGGTTTGGTACGCTCAACTGCCTTTCTTGCAGTTTTAATGTTTTGACAAATACCTTGATCAACTAATTTACGGAAGATAAATGGTTTGAACAATTCAAGAGCCATTTCTTTAGGCAAACCACATTGATACAACTTTAGTTCGGGTCCAACAACGATAACCGAACGGCCAGAGTAGTCAACACGTTTTCCTAGTAGGTTTTGACGGAAACGACCTTGTTTACCACTTAGCATATTTGAAAGTGATTTCAAGTTACGGTTGCCAGGGCCAGTAATAGCTCTGCCGTGTCTGCCGTTATCAATCAACGCGTCAACAGCTTCTTGCAACATCCTCTTTTCGTTGCGAACAACTATATCAGGTGCACCGCTGTCCATCATACGTGTCAAACGATTGTTTCTGTTTATAACTCTTCTGTAAAGTTCATTCAAGTCACTAGTAGCAAATCTGCCACCGTCTAATTGAACCATTGGGCGCAATTCTGGTGGGATAACTGGAATAACATCTAGCACCATCCATTCTGGGCGGTTGCCACCTTGTCTGAATGCTTCAACTATTTCTAGTTTTCTTGCAGCGTTTATTAATTTTTGAGATTTTACTTTGCTCTCTTTGCCAACACCAGTTGTAGCTGCCGCAATCATCTCTCTAAGTTCTACACTCTCTTTTTCAAGATCGATATCCATTAATAGACCTTTAATTGCCTCAGCACCCCAGCCTACTTTGAAACCGTCTTCGCCAAACTCCTCAAGAGCTTTGCGATATTCTTCTTCACGGATAACTTGCTTAAATGCAAAGTTAGATTTACCTGGGTCAACAACGATTGAAGCCGCAAAATAAATTACTTGCTCAACGTGCTTTGGAGTCATATCCAAAATTCTGCTGATTCTGCCAGGTACTCCTCTTGAATACCAAATATGTGTTACTGGGGCAGCAAGTTCAATGTGTCCCATTCTTTCACGACGAACTTTGCTCTTTGTAACTTCTACGCCACACTTGTCGCAAATAACGCCTTTATATCTTATTCTTTTGTACTTGCCGCAATGACACTCATAGTCGCGTTGAGGTCCAAATATTTTCTCACAGAATAAACCATCTTTTTCTGGTTTTTGTGTTCTGTAATTTATTGTTTCGGGTTTTGTAACCTCGCCATAAGACCATTCTCTGATCTTTTCTGGCGAAGCAAGTTTAATCTGTATTGCATCAAAGCTGTTCATTTCACTCATATTGTTACCTCACTAATTGTTTGAGTCGTCATCGTCGAACTCACCTTGTAGTAGAGCTTCTACTCCGTTGTAATCGTCCTCTGACTCGTAATCATCTTCTAAATCGCTTTCTGTGTCGTCTTCAAAAATGTCGTCTTTATCCATAAAGTCATCATCGAAGTCGTCACCTAGCAATCCACCTTCACCAGCAAGACTGCCGAACAATCCGCCTAGTGCATCATCGTCTGCGTCGTCGTCACCGAACAATCCGCCAAACGCGCTGTCACCAATGTCGCTAGCTTCGCCACCGAATACATCAACAACCTCTTCACTGCTCTTAGTTGCAGATGAAACGAACTCTTTATCGTCATCGTAGCTGTCACCAAGAGTAACTTCTTCACTTCCTTCATTTAGAAGTTTAATCTCTAAGCACAAACTTTGCATCTCTTTTTTAAGAACTTTAAATGCCTCTGGTAAACCAGGTTCTGCTGTAACATTTTGTTTCATAATGCTATCGAATATCTTTTGGCGACCCATAACGTCATCTGACTTAACTGTAAGAACTTCTTGTAGGATATTAGCAGCACCATATGCTTCCAATGCCCAAACTTCCATCTCACCGAAACGTTGTCCACCAAATTGAGCTTTACCACCCAAAGGTTGTTGTGTAACCAAACTGTATGGTCCAACTGAACGAGCGTGAATTTTGTCATCAACCAAGTGGATAAGTTTTAGCATATACATATATCCAACTGTAACTGTGTTTTCAAATGGTTCACCGGTTCTGCCGTCAAACAATTGCAATTTACCATTGTTTGGTAGGTTATTTTGTTCAAACAACTCTTTAATATCATTTTCAGACGCACCGTCGAAAACTGGAGTTGCAACTTTAAATCCAAGCATATTTGCTACTAGACCTAAGTGAACTTCTAGAACTTGTCCGATATTCATACGGCTAGGAACGCCTAGTGGGTTAAGCACGATTTGTAGTGGTGTGCCGTCTGCCATAAATGGCATATCTTCACGAGGTAATACGCGTGAGATAACACCCTTGTTTCCGTGTCGTCCAGCCATCTTATCGCCCACGCCAATTTTACGTTTTTGTGCGATATATACGCGAACTAGTTTGTTTACGCCTGGATCTAACTCGTCTTTATTCTCTCTTGTGAAAACCTTAACATCAACAACAATACCACCGCTTCCGTTTGGAACCTTTAGAGATACATCACGAACCTCACGTGCCTTGTCGCCGAAAATTGCTTTAAGCAAACGCTCTTCTGGAGTTGGCTCTGTTTCACCCTTTGGTGTAACTTTACCTACTAGATAATCGCCACTTCTTACCTCTGCGCCCACGGTTATAACGCCGTCTTCGTCAAGGTATTTAAGCATATCTTCACCTACGTTAGGGATATCTCTTGTAATTTGCTCTTCGCCAAGTTTTGTATCGCGGCATTCTAATTCATATTTTTCAATATGGATACTTGTAAATACATCTTCTTTAACGATATCTTCAGAAATCAAGATAGCATCTTCGTAGTTGTAACCTTCCCAAGTCATAAATCCGATAAGAATATTTCTACCTAAAGCTAACTCGCCGTTTTCTGTGCTAGGTCCGTCAGCAAGTGTATCATCTTTTTTAACTATATCACCTTTGTGAACAAGTGGTTTTTGGTTGATACAAGTGCCTTGGTTGCTGCAAGCGAATTTAGACAATTCATAACTATGCTCAAAACCTTCTGCGTCAGTAATAACAATGCGGTTTGCACTTACATATGTTACTACACCGTCTTCTTGTGCTAAAATACATACACCACTATCGTGGGCAACTTTGTATTCCATACCAGTTCCGATAATTGGAGCTTGTGGTTTTAAAAGTGGCACAGCTTGGCGTTGCATGTTTGATCCCATCAATGCGCGGTTAGCATCATCGTTTTCTAAGAAAGGAATTAGAGATGCTGCAATTGATACCAATTGTTGTGGAGATACGTCCATAAAATCGATATCTTCTGCGTGATACTCTTTAATATCTTCTTTGTGACGGCAAGTTACCCTTGTATGAACAAAATGTCCGTCTTCTGTCAATGGCTCATTTGCTTGAGCGATAATATATTTATCTTCTAAAGCTGCATCTAAATATACAACTTCTTCTGTAACAACACCAGTTGCTTTATCTACTCTACGATAAGGAGATTCAATAAAACCGTATTCATTTACTCTTGCATATGAACTTAGTGATGTAATAAGACCAATGTTTTGTCCTTCTGGAGTTTCAATAGGACACATTCTGCCGTAGTGAGTATGGTGAACGTCACGAACTTCAAAGCCCGCACGCTCTCTGTTCAAACCACCAGGTCCTAAAGCAGATAATTTCCTTTTATGTGTCAATTCTGCAATTGGGTTTGGTTGATCCATAAATTGTGACAACTGTGAACTGCCGAAAAACTCGCGGATTGCAGCAGATACTGGTCTGATATTAATCAATGATTGTGCTGTTACTTCGTTAACATCAGTGATGTTCATTCTCTCTTTAACAACTCTCTCTAACCTTGCCATACCCAAACGGAATTGGTTTTGCAACAACTCACCAACAGCACGTACACGACGATTTGCCAAGTGATCGATGTTGTCAATTTCAAGTATGCCGGCTGAAGTCATGGCACGCATATTCAAGTTGTAACTTACAGCTGCAATGATGTCATCAATAGAAATATGCTTTAAAACCAATGTTTTAGCATTTTCTTTTATTGCAACTTTCAAGCCTTCCATATCGTCTGCATACTCTTCAAGTAGTGGCAATAGGTTTGGATAATATACGTGTTCTAACACGCCAAGTGTTTTAGGGTCACAATCAATGTATGCGCCCAAATCAACCGTGCGGTTACCTATAATTTTGCAGATTTTGCCATTTTCAAGCTCAACCCTAACAAAACTCATACCAGTGTTTTGGATAACAAGTGCTGTCTCTTTATCGATTTCTGCACCAGCTTCTGCAAGTACTTCTCCGTTATAAATAACATCTTCTGCAGCAACCAATCCTTCAATGCGCCTTGCTAGACCCAAGTATTGGTTGTATTTGTAACGACCAACTCTTGAAAGGTCATAACGCTTTACATCGTAAAATACATTCTTTAAGTGGTTATCAAACGCTGCATTACTTGTTTGCTCGCCTTGACGAAGCTTCAAGTATACATCACGCCTAGCATCACTGCTGTTGCTAGTTGAACCGTCTTTTAAACATGTAGCTGCAATAATTGGATCGTTATCAAACAACTCAGCCAAAACTTCGTTGCTGCCATATCCCAATGCCCTCAATAGTAAGGTTGCTGTAATCTTTTTGTTTCTATCTACGCGAACAGATAAAGTAACTGCACCAGTGCTGTTGCTGATATCTTGCATAAATTCTAACCAAGCACCTCTGTATGGATGCAATGATGTGTCAAAACCACCTTTTTCATTTAAAACTGTGTTAACACCTGGGCTTCTACCCAATTGGCTAACTACAACACGCTCTGAACCGTTGATAATAAATGTACCGTTGTCGGTCATTTTTGGGAAGTCTCCCATAAAAACAACTTGCTCAAGTTTTTGTCCTGTTTCTTTGTTGGTAAGTCTTAATTTTACACGTAATGGAAGTTCATATGTTGCATCACGGTTTTTACACTCAGCTAGTGAGTATTTTCCTTTTGCACCAATGGTGTGTTCCAAAAATTCCAATTCTAACCTGCCGTTGTTGTTGTCAGAAATTGGTGAAAAATCGTCAAGCACCTCTCTTATGCCATATTTGAAGAAATTCTCATATGACTTCTTTTGAACCTCGATAAGATAGGGGACTTGAAGTATATCTTTAATTTTACCAAAAGACATTCTTTCAACTTTACCGCGTTGTACTTTGTGTATTGATGACATCTTGTACGCTCCTTTGAAATTATTGCATATTGCGCTAAAAAACAACACAATATATTTTTTTCGTGCAAAAATGCGACAAAACCCCCTATATCCCCAAAATTTAGATATTTAGGAGATTTTTTTGGCTCTTGCCCGCATAGTTCACGATTTTAACATTATACCACAATAATTCATAGCGGTCAAGCGATTATTATTAATATATAATATATATATAAATATTTTTTTACCAGTTTTCGCCTTATAATTCCGACAAAAAACACCGCAAAATCCACCAGTTTTTGCCATTATTCACCAATGAAATTTTCATATTTTTATGTAAATATTTTAAAAGTTTTACTTTTAAATTACCGAGGATAGTTGCTAGCGCGGTGTTTCTTTGCAAATTAACCACACAAACCGCATTATGCTCTTGAATTTTTTCGCGCTATATGGTATAATTTTTAGTGAGGTAAATATAGATGAGATTAGATAAGTATTTAAAAGTTTCACGCATAATAAAGCGCAGAACAGTGGCAAACGAAGCCTGCGACGCAGACCGAATAACCATAAATGGCAAGCAGTCAAAACCCAGCAAAGAAGTAAAAGTTGGTGATGTAATTGGCATCAGATTTGGCGATAAAGATGTATTTTTTAAGGTTACAAAGGTGCCCGTTGGCAATGTATCTAAGTCAGATGCACAAGATTTGTACGAGTCAATCATAGATGCGTAGGGTATTTGATGCAGTCATCGTAGGCGGTGGCAATGGTGTTAGAATGGGTGAAAACAAGGTTTTTTTGCCACTTGGCACAGAAAGTGTGTTGCGCCGTAGCGTGCAAGCGTTTTGCGGAGTTCTAGGTATTGCGCGCATAATTGTGGTGTTAAAAGAACAAGATATTGCAGCTGCACGCAGTTTGTTGTCGGATATTGACGAAATAGTATTTGTAAAAGGTGGAGAAAATCGCACTGCTTCTGTACAAAACGGACTAGCGGAAGTTACCGCACCTATAGTGTTAATTCACGACGGAGCGCGCCCCTTTGTGCGTCCAAATCACATTGCAATGCTAGCCAATTCAGCTGAAAAATACGGCAGTGCAATTCCCGCATTGGCGGTTACAGATAGTGTATGCGAGTGTGAAAATGGATGCATAGTTAGTGGTTTCCCCCGCGAAAAGTTATGCACAGTGAGCACCCCTCAAGCCTTTAACACGGCAGAAATAAAAAGAGCATTCGCGTTAAAAGGCAACGCCAGTTTTACAGATGAAAGTCAACTCTATTCTACATTTATAAAACCCGCACACATAGTTGAGGGCGACCCCGAAAATCGCAAACTAACCACCCCCGCCGACTATGTTGGCACGCAAATTAAAATTGGCAGCGGATACGATTTACACCGTCTATCAGAAGGAAACAAGCTAGTTTTGTGCGGAATAGAGATAGATTCGCCACTTGGCATTGTTGCCCATTCTGACGGCGACCTCTGTTTGCACGCATTAATTGACGCGCTATTCTCCGCAATAGGTGAGCGTGACATTGGCACGCATTTTAGCGACACTGACCCCCAATTTAAAGGCATAGCCAGCACCATATTATTAGAAAAAGCACTGTGCATTTTTGCAAATCACAACAGACGCATACAAACTGTAAATTTAATAATAATAGCAGATAATCCAAAACTTCAACCACACATTGAAGCTATGCGAAACAACTTATCCACCCTATTAAACATATCGCAAACAAACATCTCAATATCTGCAAAAACAACCGAAAAAACAGCGCCCAACACAATATCGTGCCACGCGCTTATAACTATTTTATAACCATGTGAATTTAATGAATTATACTAAACTTCTTCACTATTCACTATAACTTAAACTTAAAAAAGGGCTGCAAAGATTTTTTCTTTACAGCCCATTTTGATATTATGCTTTGTCGCCAACTACGCTAACTTTAATCTTTACAACGGTTTCTTTGTAAACTTTTACGCTAACTTCATAAACTCCAGGTGATTTAATAGGATCTTTAATTGTAATTTTCTTTTTATCTACAACATAGCCCTCACTTTTAAGTGCATCTGAAATATCTTGTGTTGTAACACTGCCATACATTTTCCCGTCACCGCATCTAACATGAACAACAATAGTTGCGCCGCTAATTTTTTTGCCTAGCGCTAGTGCCTCTTGCTTTTGTTCTTCTGCAATGCGAGCCGCTTTATCTAACATCTGTTGATGTTGGATAAGAATAGCCTTTGTTGCTTCCACCGCCATTTTTTTAGGCAAAAGGAAGTTGCGTGCATATCCGTCATTAACCGTAACTACATCACCTTTTTTGCCGTGCCCTTGCACATCAACTGATAAAATAACTTTCATATAAACTCCTTTCTGGGCGAACCCAGTTATAAAACCTTCGTTAATATATAATAGCACTATTTTAACAAAAAGTCAATACCACCAATGTATAATTTGCTCATATATTCTAATAATATAGTTGAGGTGAATTATGAATCAATTAAAATGCAATACAATAAACTGTCAACATAATTTGAAATCACACTGCAATGCGGGGGTGGTTGTATTTAATGATAAAGCGCAGTGCCAAAGTAAAATTAAGCGCGCTGGTGGTGCATTAGAACAAACTTTTGCCGAACTTGAAGCAAGTGATGAGTTTCTGCAAGATGCTCCTGCAACTGTGCAATGCCACGCAGAATGCCAGTATAATTCAAACAACCGCTGCGGAGCAACTTCTATTTTTGTGCAAGATAATATGATGCGCACAAAATGCAAAACGCGCTTAAAATAATCCATAAACGCTTGTTTCTTCATAAAAAATAGCCCCATTACCTAAGTAATAAGGGCTATGTTTTTTTGAACTAAATATTTAATTATTTAACTTCAACTTCTGCACCAGCAGCTTTTAGCTTCTCAGCCATTGCGTCTGCAGCGTCTTTTGGAAGACCTTCTTTAAGTGTTTTTGGTGCGCCTTCAACAAGACCTTTAGCCTCAACTAGACCTAAGCCACCAACAGCTTCACGAACTGCTTTGATAACAGCGATTTTGTTGCTACCAGCGCTAACTAGTACAACGTCGAATTCTGTTTTCTCTTCTACTGGAGCTGCCTCAGCAACTGCTGCGCCACCTGCTGCAACTTGTGCTGCTGCGCTTACGCCGAACTCTACTTCTAGTGCTTTAACTAGATCATTTAATTCAAGAACTGTTAATGTCTTGATTTCTTCAATAAATTTTGCAATATCTGCCATTTTTTAATTTCTCCTTTAATTTGTATTATACTGACTTTGATTGTGCGATTGCGTCAATTGCGCGTGCAAATGATGCAATTGGTGCTTGTAACATTCCAAGCATTTGTGCGATAAGTACTTCTTTTGCTGGTAGAGTTGCAAGAGTTTTGCAGCCTGCCTCGTCTAAGAATAATCCA
Organism: Bacillota bacterium; assembly: GCA_044426075.1. Taxonomy (GTDB): domain Bacteria; phylum Bacillota; class Clostridia; order Christensenellales; family DTU072; genus JAWXUT01. Next base: position 13,917 of record JAWXUT010000004.1, on the reverse strand, counting down.
TCTACCATACCACATTTGATTGTGATTTTTTTGAAATCTTTTGCTTTATCTGCTGGAATCTTTGCTGGTGCTGCGATATCTTCTGTACCCATTGCAAAAGCTGTAGTGCCGTTAAGGGCCTCATCAAATTGGGTGTATCCCATATTGTTAAGCGCTAATTTAGCAAGACGGTTTTTGAAAACGTGATACTTAACACCTGCTTTGCGTAAATCTACACGCAATTCAGTGTCTTGAGCAACAGTAAGTCCTTTATAATCGATAAGGACAAATGATTTTGCTTCTGATAACATTGCTGTAATCTCAGCAACTTTAGCTTCTTTTTGTTCTCTAATAGCTGTTGACATTGTTACCTCCTTCTATAATTATTAAGGCTCCGTTCCAACAAGAAACGGAGCCCACGTATAGTTTTATACTTTAGGTTTTGTCTCTCTATGTTTGCGGATACTCTTTAACCCTTGCGGGACAAACGGTCTTGGAAAGGAATATTATATTGATTTATTGTATTATATCACTAATTTAACGTATTGTCAACTAGTTTTGTTTGTAATTAACTTTAATTCCAGGTCCCATTGTGCTTGACACAACAACACTCTTTAAGTAAGTACCTTTTGCTGCAACTGGTTTAGCTTTTACAACTGCTTCCATTAAAGCTGAAAAGTTTTCTGTCAATTTTTCTGTACCGAAAGACTTTTTGCCGATTGGAACGTGAACAATAGCTGTTTTGTCAACTCTGTATTCAACTTTACCAGCTTTGATATCGTTGATAGCTTTTTTAACATCCATTGTAACTGTACCGCTTTTTGGGTTAGGCATTAGACCTTTTGGTCCAAGAACTTTACCAAGTCTACCAACTAGACCCATCATATCAGGAGTAGTTACGCAAACATCAAAGTCAAACCAACCTTTTTGGATTTCAGCCACGATATCTTCTGCGCCAACAACGTCTGCGCCAGCTGCTTTAGCATCGTCTGCTTTTGTACCCTTAGCAATAACCAATACTTTAACAGTTTTACCTGTTCCGTGTGGTAATACTACAACACCTCTAACTTGTTGGTCAGCGTGTCTTGGGTCAACACCAAGTCTAATTGACAATTCGATTGTCTCGTCAAATTTAGCTTTAGCTGTTTTTACTGCGAAATCGATAGCTTCTGCATTGTCGTAAGCTTTGCTTCTATCGTATAGTTTCAAGGAATCTTGATAATTTTTACCTTTTGTCATGTATCCGTCCTCCTATTAATCTATAACTTCAACGCCCATTGAGCGTGCTGTACCTGCAACCATACTGATAGCTGTCTCTAGAGACGCTGCATTTAGGTCAGGCATTTTTAGTGTTGCAATTTCTTCTAATTGAGCTCTTGTGATTTTGCCAACCTTTGTGCGGTTTGGTTTGTCACTGCCAGATTGAAGTGATAATGCTTTTTTGATTAACACTGCTGCTGGTGGAGTTTTTAGAATAAATGAGAAAGATCTGTCAGCATAAATTGTAATAACAACTGGAATAATTAGTCCAGCTTGTGCTGCTGTCTTTGCGTTAAATTCTTTTGTAAAACCAGGGATATTGATACCGTGTGGTCCCAATGTGCTACCAACAGGTGGTCCTGGGGTTGCTTTGCCTGCAGGCAATTGTAGTTTTGCTACTGCGGTTATTTTTTTTGCCATAGTCGTTTACCTCCAACTACTTGGTTCAAACGAACAACATATAATAGATTTTGTTGTTCTCCCATTTATACAAAAAGCTTGCGCTTTAGTATTTTTCTACTTGGTTAAAGTCAAGATCAATTGGTGTTTGTCTGCCAAACATATGAACCATAACTTTAACTTTCTTTTTGTCGAATAGAACTTCTTCAACAGTTCCCATATACTTTTCAAAAGCACCAGAAACTATACGTACAGAATCACCCACTTTAATTGTGAAATCTTCTGAAGTTACTTCTTCAAGACCTATGCGACGCACTTCATCTTCTGTAAGTGGAAGCGCTTTTCCTTGAGGGCCTACAAAACCTGTAACACCTCTTGTACTTGTTACCAAATAACATATGTGGTCATATAAGGTATCTTCGTCCTCTGGTTTTTTGCGTATTGTCTTAATCATCTTAAGATATACATATCCTGGGAACTTCTTCCTTTCAATAACCTTTCTCTTACCGTCTTTTTCAACAATATCTTGCTCTGTTGGGATGTTGATTTCAATAATGCAGTCTTGCAAATCGCTGTTTTCAACAATTTGTTCAAGATTCTTTTTTACAACAGTTTCATATGACGCATAAGTATGTATAACAAACCACTTATAGTCACGCTTTTCTGCTGCATCTACTGCACTTTCAGTAACAACTTCTTCAACTTCAACAGAATCAATCATATTTTCTTGATTATTTTCCATTCAATCACCCAATCCTAAACTGTAGTTAGTAGCTTTAGCAATGCTGCTAAGCCTGCGTCAAAAGCTGTTATTAAAACCATAAAGAACAATACAACTACTAAAACTGTACTGGTGTTTGGTAAAACGCCAGGATTGTTTTTGCTCTTTTTCATTGGTGGCCAATCAACTTTCTTTAACTCAGATACTATCTCTCTAAAAGATTTAGCTATGCGTTGGAAGAAATTTAACTTTTGTTGAGATTGCTTTTTGCCACCTTTTGATGGTTTTTGCTTTTTAGGAGCATCTTGTGCTTTCTTCTCAACTTGAGTTTGTTGTATTCCGTCAGCATCGCTAACTTGAAGTGTCAATTTGTTGTTTTTTGCCATAATAAATCTCCCTTATTTGGTTTCTTTATGGGCTGTGTGTTTTTTGCAAAAACGGCAATATTTGTTTAACTCCATTCTTTCTGGATCATTTTTGCTGTTTTTAGTGCTATCATAGTTACGTTGTTTGCACTCTGTGCAAGCAAGAGTAATCTTCTTTTTGTCTTTTTTAGCGCTGCTCATGTATACCTCCGTTTGGCGTTAGCCAGTATGGTTCGTGTTTATTCTTTCACAAAAAATTACACCCCTATGCAAGGATGCTTATATAATATATCATAAGCGCCGTGCATTGTCAATCAATTTTCACATAAAACTCTATTTTTATTAATTTTATATTAGTTTTTTGAACTGATGAAATTTACTACGTCTTGTACTGTTTTTATGTTTTTAACACTATCAGAATTATCATCAAATTCGATGCCATATTCCACTTCAATTTCCATCAATAATTGTACAATATCCAATGAATCTGCATTTAAATCTGCAATCAATTCATCTTCTAGCTTGATATCTGACGCCTCTATTCCCAATTGGTCTGCAATTGCTAATTTAACTTTTTCTTCTATCATTATAAACTCCTTTTTAAAAATAATGGTGCTGTTCTGTAAATTCAAAACCGCACCACCCTTTTAGTCTGTATTTGTTATTTTTTATTTGTTGATTTCAATATAATTGTTTTTCTTTGGAAGAGCTACTATTATAATATGTACTATATTTAATACTAATGCTACAGCAAGACCAATTCCCCAGTAAATGCTAGAACTTCTGCTAAAGAATCCAGCGATATTCATTTCGCCCTCAGCTGCATTGTTCATACCTAGCAAGAATCCAAGTACAGCAACAATCAATATTATATTAACTAGTGCACCTATGCTGAAGCATTTTGGTGAAACACCTTTTGCTAATTTAACTAGGTTCTTGATAACAAGAATTAATGTTATTAACGCTATAACAATTATGCAAACTGGTACAGCAAAAACAATAATTGCACTCATTATGTCAGAAGACATTGAATCTAGGTTTGGTTCAATATTGCCAGTGTAGTATGAACTTGAAACACCAAGACCGAAATATGCAAGCACTGCAAATATCATATCTAATCCGTTAGAGCTATATGCTGCAACAGAAGCTGTTTCTGCAAAGTTCGCCATTGACAAGAATAGTACTAGCACCAATGATACAATTCCTAAAAGCATAGCAGCAAGGCTGTTGCCTTTGTAAGGATTTAGTTTATATTCTGGTTGAGCTGGTTGAACTTGAGGTTCTACTGGCCTTGAATATGGATCATATTGCAATAATGGTTGATTTTGTGATGTAAATGGCACCAATGCAATAGGTTGCACGATAGGTGGCATTTGCACTATTGAGGAAGGAACTGGCACTGCGTTTTGCGTAACATTGCTGTTAATTTGAGCAAGTGCTTGTTGTGGTTCACCCATACAGTACATAGCGCCATCAGCACCTTGAAAAGGTTGATTGGCTGCGATATCGGTAGGAATATTGCCTACAGTATTGGCATCAACAGCTACCCACTTACCTTGTGATTGCTGTGCGCCTTGATTTGATTGTAGACCGATGTTGTTAGTATTGTTTTCCATTAAACTTCTCCCTTTGTTTAAATCTCTTCTTCAAATTGATACAAGCCTTGGTTTTGTGTTGCATATGGTACAAATGAAACAGGGGCTACTATTGGTGTCAATTGTACAATTTGTGATGGAATTGCAACTGGCACTGGTGCGCTGTTTGGTTGTGGGCCATAACTCATTATTGGACTATAAACTCGGCCATACTCATCAACAGAATTGTATTGAGCTAATCCCATAGGCATTGCGTTGCCCATAACTGCAAATTGACTTGCGTTTGGCATATATGCTGCTTGTTGTGATTGTTGCGCAAAAGGCATATTTGTTGCAACAGCAACCGCTGGTCTGCGTTGTTCTTGTACTGGAGCACAAGTTTCAGCAACTGCAGGTTGGCAACATTTTTTTGATTTTTTTCTATTCATACGGCTCTCCTTAATCCCTCTTCAGTTTAAACTAAGCTTTAATTTCTTTTTTACAATTTTTATATCTTTTTACACATAACGCAACAACGCTTTGTATAAAAGTAATACCACATATAACATATAGGCAAATATCAACAGCAATCCCTGTACCAATTGCGTAACCTAACGCAACGCCACAACTTGCTAGCGTAAGAAGTATGGTAATTTTTGCAAATATACAAACCCCTTTATAGCCTAATTTAATAACACAAGCGATAATTGTCAATATGCTGCACACTGCTATTAATGCCACGCAAAGTGGAATAATATTTTCTGCGCTCAATACAACACCGCTGGTAATGTTGTTTATTAATGATTCAATATAAGTATATCCTATTGAACCATCAGCAATAGCACAATACTCTGCAATGCTATTTATGTATTTACCCGCTACTAGCGCAAACACAGTAGCAATTGCCAATATGATTGCAAGTAAAGAAGAAAAACTACATCCTCTTTTGCGAATTTTATCACTACATTCAACAGCAACGACTTCTTCTGTTGAAACAGCATCTTCTGCCATTTCATCAAAGTAGTTTGGCTCAACTAAAGCGGGTTGCCCTTTGAGATGATATGGTGCCATTGCACCAACAGAAACAATAGGAGTAACGTATTGTGTAACCGCAATAGGTGAAACTGGTACGCCACCGCCTTTAGAAACTTGAACAACATCACTATTTGAGTCTGCCATATAGGAATTTATTGACTGTGCTTTTTGCATTATGTCTATTTCCTCCCAAAGATCAATTAATCTTCGAACTCGTCAAACATCACAAGTGGTTGGCTTTGAGTGCTATATGGAACAAGTGGGATAGGTTGTACAATTGGTGTAAGTTGAATGAAATCTGAAGGAGGTGCTATTGGCACTGGACCACAGTTATGCATTAATCTTACAGAAGCACGAGGTTGTTTAGGTGAATTTGCCTCAACAAGTGCAGCTTCATTATTAATACGAGCTTGCATTTCGGCTTCAATTGCCATTTGTTTCTCTATTTTTTTACGTTTACTATTAAACATATTATCCCTCCTAATGTTTACTTATCAAAAATACTGTAAGGTAATTTGCGCCTTGCAAATATTGATAGCACGATTTGTAATATTGGTGCTACTAATATAGCTAACATTCCGATACCCGCGCAGTACACAACTGGCATTATATCTACTAATGGATCTAGTGCGGTTGCTGGTGCACTTGATATTATTCTGGTTAAGAATCCGCTTAGTTGGCTGAAATCAAGTAAACTTGTTATTGTACCGTCTTCTGCGAAAACTGGATTGCCGTTCATAAGCCCTAGCGTTGCAAGACCCGCAATGAAAACTACAACCGAACACAATGTCATTATAATTCCCATCAAACCAAATCCCTTAAATATTCGTCTGCCAAACAAAGCGAAAAAGCTCATTATCAAACTAATAATTGCAACAACTGCAAGCACTGCGATTGCAAGTGGCATATATTCATACATCATAGCTGCAATTGAAGCCATACTATCTTCTGGATATTCTAGCGCAACTGCTTGGATACTTGCCAATGTCTCGTCGTAGGCGATTGAAAGGCTAACACCCTCTTCATCAACCAAACCTAACGCAAACATTCCGTTTGCAAGTCCGTATATTAAATCTGCAACACCTACGTATTCAGTAGCGTCAACATAAACATCGCTCAACAACTCATCTTCTGTAAGCGCGTCATCTTCTGCAACTTCATCACTAGCAGCGTTAGAGATATCTAAATCGTCTTCTAAACTATCAGCAGCAACACGTTCATCAAGTGGTGTGTTATCTGGAATAGCGTATATTGATGTGAAACTTGGCATAATTTCTAAAAAGCTCAATGCCAACATCGCTACAACCAACAATGAACAAATAAACATCAAGAAGCAAACGCCTTTACGCATTACAAAGAAGTGTGAACTTTGTCTTTTTCTTTGTCTTTCGATTTTTTTAGCTTGCTTTTCTGTATATTGTGGCATTGGTTTAACGGTTGACTTTGCTGCTGATTTAGCGGCAGGCCTAACGGTTTGTTGAGGCGCCATCATAGGTGCTGCACCATAGTAAGGAGTGCTCATAGGAACCCTTTGCATAGGTCTTCCGGCGCTACTTTGGTTTGCATTACCCTTATTTGCCATATAATTTGCGTAATATGGCGAAGCCGCTACTTTATTATTAACTTTAGATGGTTGGTTTGCCATTGACTCTCCCTCAACTTGTAATTATTAAAATATAACTTTTACTTGTACATTCTGCGTGTTACTGACTTACTAACAAGTTACTAAATCTACAAATGCTTTGCATTTAGCTAGCCGAACTAGCAATAACACCGATATATTACACTAACTAACCGAAATTGCACTGCGTGCGCTTTCTCCCCGCGTCTTATAATATAATATTATATAGTTTAACATACTACGCAAAAAATTACAAGAGCTATTTACTAATTTGTTCAAAAATTATTATCAATTTTTACCATATAGACACCAAAAAGAGTAAGTGGAAATTAATCCACCACCCTATTTGCGCTAAAAGTTTTACTAATATTTTGCCTTCTTCTTGCTACGATAGGCGAACATTGAGCATATTAGTAGCAAAATTTCTAGTACAATAACGATTATATAACCCAATCCAAGTACTAAATTTGTTCCCGACATCATAAAGAATGATAGTACGCTTGACAATGGTTCTGCATTCCAAACCAAGCCCGCAACAATACCTAGCAAACTCACCAATAGTAACAATAATGAAATATAGCTGAATTTACGTCTCTTTGCGCTAAACAAAGCAAATATTGATTTGATAAAGATATAAAGCGCTATAATTGCAGTTAAAGCAATTGCTGCTGGCAATGCATAGTAAGCGATAAGCGCTGTGGTCTCAACCAATTCGATATTGGCTAAACACTCTGAATAAAATACCAATTCTTCTTCTGTTTCAATAATGCCCAACATTTTTAGCGTGCTGTTTATTATATCATCGGCACTTATTTTTGCATACACATATTCAACGCTCTCTTCTTCGGTTTCTGTATCCGTTTCTGAGCCATCTGTTACGTCTTCTGCTGTAGCTGCTTCTGCAACTATTTCATCAGCAGGCTCGTCATACTCTTCACCAACAATTTCGTCTGTTTGTTGGCCGAATAAAGCGGTGTATTCTGGCATTATGCCCATAAAACTCAAGCCCACTACTGCAACTATTAACAATGACAATATCGCCACCATTAATACAAAAAATGTGCGCTTAGGCTCTTTTCTGTTATCTACAACTACTGGCACAACCGGTTCCTCATAAAAAGGCCTTTCGTTTGTAGCAGATAGATATGCTTTAAAATAAGGCGTTGCCTTACCCTTTTCACTTACATCATAGTTATAATGTTCATTTTGAATATTATACATATTTGCCTCCATTATAAAATCACTTCAGCTACAACACATTATTTTAGTGTTTAAAACTGAACTTAAAAGTCATCTCTATTTTATTATCTTATGAATATGTTTTTAATATTCTTCTTCTTCAAATTGAGCTAGAGGCTGCATTTGAGTGCTGTATGGAACAAGTGGAATAGGTTGTACAACTGGTGTCAATTGTATAAAATCCGCAGGTCTAGCAACTGGAACAACTCCACAGTTATTCATAACGCGAAAACTGGTTTTTGGCATTCTGTATGCTTGTACCTCTTGTTGAGCTTGCGCTTCTTGCTGTGCTTGAGCTTCCGCTGCAAGTCTTGCTTCTTCTGCTTTTCTCTTTTTTCTTGACATTATATCCTCCATATATATCGCGGAAATTGCGATTTTATTTTATGCACTTATATAGTAACATATATATTAATGATTTACAATATAAAAACAATATTTTTTTTAATTTTTTAGCATAATTAATCACAACTCGTTCACAAAACAAACAAACTTGCTGTTTGCTTTTATTTTACTAGAGAGTGTTGACTGCATAACGCAAATTTTGCACATAAAAAAACTGACCTCGTTGGAAGCCAGTTTGATTTGATTATTTTTTGTATGAGAATAAAGATGATATAAATGCAATTAACGCAAATGCTATTGTGGCATAAGCTGCTATTCCTATTGCATCTGCCTCAAAAGGATTAATGAGTAGCATAATATCTGTTGTAGCCATATACTCTATTACGAACATAGCTACACTTGCGATTATCATCACTAAAAACAATAGTGGCAATAGTAGTGCGCACTTTTTCTTCTTCTTGGAAGCCAACAAAATGATGCCTCTAATAAAAGTAAGTAATGCAAACAAAATTGATGCTAGTAGTAGTGCATAAATCAATATTACTGTTATACTTGCCCCCGAACTAAACACTTCAATAGCACTTTGTAAGCCCGCTGAAGCATAGTAAGCTGTGTAAGTTGCAAGTCCCTCAATATTTAGATAACTTGCAACGGCTAACGCAATTGTAAGCAATGCGGTTAACATAGTTATAATGATAGCAACTTTGTTTTTGCGAACAACTACCACTTCTTTTACTTCAACCACTTCTTGTGTAATTTCAGGTTCAGCCACAACCTCTTCTTCTTGTTTCTCAGCATACTTTATTGCTTGACGGCCAAATCTTGCTGCATATGCCTCGTTCATTGCTGTAGAATAAATTGAATCGCTGCCAATAATTATGTTTGTGCTGTTCTTTGCTTGCTCTGCAGGGTCAACAATATAATATTTGTCCATAACTTATTCCTCCACAAACGCTTATTCTTCTTCGTCTTCAAACTGAGCCACTGGTTGCTCTTGAGTGCTATATGGAACTAAAGGTATAGGTTGAACAATAGGTGTTAATTGGATAAAGTCAGCTGGTCTTGCTACTGGAACAACGCCACAGTTATTCATAACCCTAAAGCTTATTTTTGGCGATTTTGGGGCAGCTTGAGCTTCTGCTGCTAACTTTGCTTGTTCTTCAGCTTCTAAGGCTTCTTGCTTTGCTTTCTTTGATTTTTTTGACATATGTAACCTCCACTTTTGCCATAAAGGCGAAACATTTTTTTGTAGTAATAAATAAATTATCCCAATTACACTACTATATTAATATATCATATTATATTACAGATTACAATAGCAAATATAAAAAAGTTTGTATTTTTTTGCAAAAAAAAGGACTGCATATGCAATCCTTTAGTCAAAATAAGTTTTTCTAATTATTTACAGCTAGGTGTAAAGATAGCGATTAGTGTTGACAATGCTGTCAAGCCTAAAGTAATGAAGTATCCGATGCCAAATGAAGCAAATGTAAAGCCCTCTTGACAGAAGTACAACAACGCGCCCATTGCAAGTGCTACGATAACAGATGATAGATTTAACAACCAACCTTTGCCGCAACCTTTGCCAGTAATTAGCTTTTTAACGCCAACAATAACAACTATAAGTGAAATAATTGCGATAAGTGCATAACTAATAGGAGCAATCCAAGATGTCCAATCAACATAGGCAACTGTACTTGAACTAAAACCTAAGCTAATGCCCGCAGCTGAAAAACAGTTTCCTAATGATTTAAATATTTCTAATCCCTTTGAATCCGCATTTGCGCTAAACACAGCAAAGAAGAACATTAATACTATTGTAGCAATGCCAACAACCGCATTTTTTGCACCTACTGCCCTTGCAACCAAAGATTTTTTAAATCCGCAACATTTAGGCTCTTCTGTTTGAGCGTTGCTAGCTTGTTGGTTAGCAGCTTTCATTTCTAAATACTCTGCAGCATCCATTTCTGCTTGTTGAGCAGCTTGCTCTGCCAACTCTTCTGGAGTGTATGGAACAAAGCGAAATGCTTGCCTTGGTTGATATTGATATAATTTTTGATGAGTATCAACATATGGAACAATTACAAAAGGTTGATGTACTGCTTGTGGTTGAACAACAGGAGCTGCGCCTTCATAACGATAGAATTGTACTTCTTCCGTTTTAGCTTGAGCCTCTGCTTCTTTAGCTGCTTCTTCTGCAAGTCGTGCTTCTTCTGCAAGTTTTGCTTCTTCTGCAAGTTTTGCCTCTTCTGCCGCCTTAGCTTCTAACTCAGCTTTTGCATCAACACCATCTCTAAGTGAACGCAATGCATTAACAAACTCAGCACGTGGGCGAGGTTTGCCGCACTTGGTGCAGTTTGGTTCATCAATTAAATTGATGCAAGCACAAAGCTCACAAACATATGTGATCTTGTTGCGGTCGACGCTAACTTTTGCATCTTGGTCGAAGGCTGCTTGCGCTTCAGCTAGCATAGATTTTGCTGCTTCTGGCGTTTCATTTTCGAATTGTGCACCACTTGTACAATTTTCCATAAAATTTCTCCTTGAAAACGGTGTAAGCACTAGCTGAACAGTTTTCACACTAGTATATACTACTATTATATATCTAATTTAAAAAAAACACAATAGCTTTTTATGAATTTATAAAAATTTTGTGAATTTTATGTGAAACTTAGTGTTATGGTTGATATTTTTGCTCATAATAATGCGCTAGATTTATGTGTAAATATATAAATATAACTGTAAATAGCAAAAATGCTATGTAATTTAATATGCAATGCAAATTTTATCCTTTTTCATAAAATTCTTTATCGGGCTACCAAAATAGCTAGAATTAGATACCAAACTGGCGAATATAAAATTTTGCCAACCTATGAAATAAAAATTTAAACTTTGTAATTTAATCGTATGAAAATAAAATCTGTCAAAAATTTATATTCTGTTGCAGCACAAATAATTTTTTTACTTGGTGGCGTCGTCGGTCGTTTCATAGCTAGAAAGCTTGTCTAGCGCCTTTTGAACATCGGCACGGCTGACATTATAGCGCGAGAATGCAATCATTCCACCAGCTACTGCCAGTGTTACACCAATACACAACATCCAACCTAGTCCGCTTTCAACCGATTCCGATTGCACTGTTGAACCCTCAACAAAGCCCATTGCATCCAAAAGTATACCTAAAATTAGTGAGCTTATAGCAGCGCTTGCTTTGTTAGCTAGCGTCATAAATCCCGTATATGTTGCTGTTTTATCTTGACCCGTTTCTGCTTTTTCTACAACTATAGCATCACCAATTAGTGCAAATGGCATTGAGAACATAACGCCTATACCCAAACCAGCAACGATTAAAGGAGGCATCATAGCAACCACTCCAAATGCGCTAACCTCAAGTAGCCCATTAAAGAAATCACGTGCAAGAAACATAGCAAACAGCATTCCGCAGCCAATTAGCGCAATGCCAAGCCCCGCAATAGTTGCTGTTTTTTTGTTGTATTTTTTTGATATGTATAGCCAAAGTGGTTGTCCTGCAATAGTCATAATGAACAAGCCCGCCATAATTATGTACATTTCTGTTGCAGAAGTTTTAAATGTGAATGTAAATGCATTAAATCCATAGGCAACCAAAATAGTTGAAGCCATCATTGCGATTGAATAACCAACAATAACGCTGCTAAAGTTTTTATCTTTTAGGGCACGGAAAAACGAACCCATAATAACTTTAAACCCTTTGGGCTTGTTTGCAGGCTGTTTACTGCGTTCTAGTTCGGCAATTTCACGCAAGCGTGGTACGTGGCTGTAAGTTACAATAAACATAACCGTGCCAAACAAAATTATGCAAGCTGAAGTTAAGTATGCAAAGTTTAGGTAAGATTGTGGATTAAATCTGCCGTCCGCATATTCTGCTGTGGATTTTTGAAACATACCCATTAAAAGCGTGGGCATAAGGATTCCTAGTATAGAAAAAACCGATTTAACCGATTGAATATTGCTTCTTTCATTATAATTTTTACTTATTTCAATAGAGAGCGCCGCGTTTGGCGTAGCAAACAAAGTGTGGCACGTTTCCAGCGCGATTATGCCTATGGTGAACCAAAAGAACTTTGCAACCATACTAAAGTCTGCTGGCACCGACCAAAGCATTATGTTTGCAAGTGCCATAAAAATGATTCCTATCAATATAAATTGATGCCTTCTGCCGAAGTATTTTGAACGCGCGTTGTCGGATGCGTGACCAATCATAGGGTCAGTTACGGCGTCCCACATAGTGCCAGATGCCACCGCTAGTCCCATTAATGTGCCGCTAACGCCCATTACAGTTGTGCCGAAGTACATTATAAAGCTAGACATGGTATTATTAACCATACCATATCCTAAATCACCAAATCCCATACTAATCTTTTGGGTGGTTGTGACTGTAGTTTTTTCCTTCGCTTTTTTTAACTGCATGCAAGCATTATATCATCTACACAATAATTTAGCAATCAATAGCATATTATTTAAATGAAAATTTAGTAAAAACAGCTATTTTTCTATGCGTTAAGTATAAAATTGTTGCCAAAATTATATTAAAATGATAAAATGTTTTTATGGATACAACATTGGGAATAACATCAGCAAGAATAGATAAATACTTAGACGACAAAGAACTTTTTTCTGTTATAAAAGAAACTGGCTTTAATTGCGTTGACTATTATGTGTCCAGATACACAACAAGTAGTCCGTATTTTTCAGAAGATGAAAGCAGCCTAATTGCATATTTTTCCGACCTACGCGCATATGCTGACAATATAGGAATAAAAGTGCATCAAACACACGCGCCTTATCCAACACAGCCACACAACGGCAAAAACAATGAAAGTATGCTAAAATCTATGCAAAACGCCATACACGCATCTGCAATTTTAGGGGCAAAGTACATAGTTGTGCACCCTCAGCGTAGCAAGCTAGATCAAGATCCCGCACTATATGATCAACATATAATAAAGGATGCAAACTTTACGGCAGTTTGTTGCCCTATTTACAAAAGCACAACATCACACTTGCAATAGAAAATATGTATGGCAGAAATGAGCACAACAAAATAGTACATTGCACAATGAGTTGCGCAAATCACGTAAACCGCACCTTAAAAATATTAAACAATCCGCACTACTGCGCTTGTCTAGACATAGGTCACGCACACATTTTACACGAAGATAGCGGAGTGTCCTTTATAAAAGAACTTGGCAATCAACTAAAAGTGATACACCTCCACGACAACACAAGGGTAGAAGATGATCACCTTGCCCCCACCCTCGGCACCATAGACTGGCACGCAGTAATCTCTGCACTAAAAGCAATTAATTACAGTGGCGTCTGCAACCTAGAAGCCCACGGCTC
>JAWXUT010000003.1:33012-34160 GCA_044426075.1 Bacillota bacterium | reverse complement strand
CATTCCAAATTAGACATACTTCTGTTAACTTTGTCACTTTTAGAATATCAACCAAAAACCATTTGCTACTTGCTTTTCCTAATGACAAAATTATTTTATCAAGTTTTGTAAATGTAGATAAATGTGTTATTGCTACTTGCATTTTATTACCCCCATAACTTTTTTTGCTCGCCTATACCACTTTCTTGCAAATTCCTCATTTTTCTTGCTCAAATATACCTTGTATAAATATTTAGAACTCATAAGGCTTGCAAACCTTTTAAAATTATGCTGTGGGTTCATTTCGTTTATGTATTTTTCAATGCGTGCTTTGCCTATCTCTAAAAACATTGTATGTAATCTTTTTACTAGTTCTTTTCTAACTTCAAAAGTTGATACATCAACACTCCATATTGACATATTTATAAATGAGTGGATTATATAATTAATTTCTGCATCTGAATATCTGTTTTGTTTTGCTGTTTTAAGCGCTTTTTGAAAAACTCCTATAATTTGATATCTTGACTCATCGCGCATACCTGTAATTTGACCTTCTCTGTTTGTGCGATAGAAAAAATGTGCTTCTTTGCAAGCAACAACGCTTTTTGCATAATGCATAATTTGAAATCTTGGTTCAACATCTTCCCATTTTGTGCCTTCTGGAAAACTTAAATTTATAGTTTCTATAAATCGTTTTTTCAAAACATTTCTACAAATATTAGGCTCTAAATAATTCAACCTACCCTCTATACTAATTCGGGTTGATAAATCATCATTTGTAAATATATCATCAACCAAACCTTTATCGTACCAATCAAAATAAATGTTTGTAACATTATCAAAGCAAATTGGCAATGTAACAATAACATCTGGGTTTATTGTTTGGGTTTTAATTTTTGCTGTTATTTTCTCTACAAACATAGGGTGATACCAATCATCACTATCTAAAAATGATACGTACATAGTATCTACATATTGCAATCCTACATTTCTAGCTTGACCCAATCCACCATTTTCTTTATACACATATGTAAACATTTCTGGCAACCTTGTTGCATATTCTTTTGCTATTTCTGCGGTGTTGTCAGTAGACCCATCATCAACAACTATTACTTTATGATTACTAATTGTTTGATGCTCCAAACTCTGCAAACACTTGTGTAAAAATT
>JAWXUT010000003.1:0-33002 GCA_044426075.1 Bacillota bacterium | reverse complement strand
AAATTCTTCAACATTATATGCTGGCACTATTACTGATAATAATGGTTTGTTCATCCCTAATCCCTCGTACTTATTAACTGTTTTTGCACATTTTCATTAACCCGCAATTGTGCTTTACTGAATGTCTATTTTTGAATTGATTACTGTGTTGAAAAGTTTTTGATGTTTATTGATTTTGAGCGATTGCCAACTTCGTCTTCAATGCCAACAAGATAGTCTATTTTTTCGTCTAGTAATATTGCAAGTTTGCATAACGTTTCAATGGAGGGTAAATTGTCTCCATTTTTCCAGTTGGTTATGTTTCCTTCAGAAATCCCCAACAATATGGCTATTTGTTTTTGGGTGTATTGACTGCCCTTAATAGCACTTGAAATTCTTGTAGCAAAAATAATATTTACATTCATATTGTAAGTTTACAAAATTTTATTTGAAATGTCTTAACTATTCAGTTCAACTGAATTTAATGTTTAAATTTGTTTAAATAAGCATAAAATTTTAAACGTTGGGGTTTCCACGCCATTTATGGGTCTCCACTCCGTTTATGGGTTTCCACTCCGTTGTTTTTTATCACCGCACAAAAAAAGAGCCAACAGCGCAAGCATTGCGCGGCCGACTCCTCCACAGTAATAGTTTATCACATATCGTGTCAAATGTCAATCATTTTAGCCGTTTTAGTGAGTTTATGTCCAAAATATTAATATTAATATTAATATAAATGCGGGCGGGAACCCTGCGGGTTGAAGGAATAAGTTATAGTTAAGAGTGAAGAAGTGTGGATTTTATAAATAGTCTGCTGACAGCATAAGGATGCGGGCGGGAACCCTGCGGGTTGAAGTAATAAGTTATAGTTAAGAGTGAAGAAGTGTGGATTTTATAAATAGTCTGCTGACAGCATAAGGATGCGGGCGTCAGAGGACTAACGCACCCTACAATAATACAGTTTATGCGTTAATCCGGCAACGGCGATAAAATTAGAACAACGGTGTAGACATTGCAAATCGGCTAGTGTGCGTAAAAAGGGATTTATTCAAAGTCATCTGTTTGTATGCCAATTGAGGCAACTACGGATTTTATTGTATCATAGCTAAATCCGCGTGAGGCTAGGTGGCGGAAGAGTTTTTCTTTTACTTTGGGGTCATCGATTGACTTGGAACGCATATATTTTGTTGCGATGTTTTTAGCGGAATGCAGTTCATCTTCTTCTAGGTTGGTCGTGTACTGTTCTATTATTTCATCAGCCACGCCACGCTCTTTTAGTGTGCGTTTTATTTTGAATTTTCCACTACTACTTTTTGCACAGTTTACAAAGTTTTCTGCATACGCGGTGTCTGATAAATAACCGTAACTTTTGGCTAGTTCCATAGCTTTGTTTATGGAAGAAGTGGAATGACCTTTTTGACGCAATTTAATGCGGGCTTCCTTTTCTGTTCGCATACTTCTAGCTAGCATTGCCATAAGGTTTTCTTTACATAATGTTTCATCGTTATATGTTAAAAATTCGCGCCAATCCTCAAGGTGTATTTCCTTGGGTTCAGTAAAGCGATATTGTTGCACAGCTAGTAGCGATAGCTTGCTGTATTGCTCGCCATCTACCACTATACTGGCAAATTTTTTTCCAAATTTAATGTTTTCTATCTTCATATATAAATTATAACATATTATATATATGATTTCAATGTCATTACACAAAAAAGCCCAAACTTATCATTAATGCACTGTTTACTTTACGCATAGTGTCGGAATTTACTTCTCCTATGCGGTCTTGTAAGCGGGCTTTGTCTATCGTGCGTATCTGCTCTAACAAAACAACACTGTCTTTGGGTAGCGTGCACGACTCCCTTAACGCTATGTGCGTGGGCAGTTTTGCTTTGTTTAGTTGGCTGGTTATTGCCGCGGCTATTACTGTAGGTGAATACTTGTTGCCTACATCATTTTGCACTATAAGTACGGGGCGAATACCGCCTTGTTCACTGCCGACAACGGGACTGAGGTCGGCGTAATATAATTCTCCTCTTTTGACCATTTGCGTCTCCTCTACATTATATTCTTTACATTTGATTGTTGACAATAAACTGCATAGTATACAAATAAAATGGTGTTCGATATTTACACATTGCAAACTGTGTGGTATAATTAACCTATAAATTTTTTGAGGTGAATACTATGCTATCACGCACAATTAAAAACAACGATGCAATAACGCATTGGAAGATGTCTAGTTTGCAGTCAACCTATGTTGATTCAGAGGTGGGAACATTTGATGCGCTAGTTTATGCGGGTGAGGGGCATTCAATAGTGGTGTATCCAGTACGCGAACAATACTTAAAAGATATGCCCATATTGGCACATAAAAAGAATACTAGGGAATGCAAAAATATCAACTTTTCATATGAGAGTGACAAGGTGGATTTTGCAGATTTTATCCACATACCAAAACATCTATCGGTGGAGGGAGAAACTACAATAGTTGCACCTCACGCAGGCATTTATAAATTTAGAATCGATACAAGTGGCGCTGTTAAGTTGTGGGTAAATGGTGCTGAAGCCGTGATGTTTGCCCCATACACAAGAAATGTACGCTCCTCGCGTGACATAGAAATTCCACTTAAAGAGGGTGAAAATTCATTTGAAATTTATGCAGAAGACTTGGCTGAGCGTGATATTTGTTTTTTCTTTGCAATGTTAAACATCAGCGGAGAGGAGCTTGAAGTAAGGCTAAACGTAAATGGGCTTGGCAAAAAAATAGACAAGGCGGAAGAATTTTTAACTAGTTGCTATACTGTTAAAGATTGTATTGATAGCACTGAAGATATTGTAATAGGTTGCGTTAGCGGAATTTTGGAGTGTGACACCGAACTAGAAATTGCATTCGGCGGACAGCAAACAACACAACTTATATCACCGTGGAATGACGGAATTTTGCTTGATGCGGGCACGTTTAATAGAGGCGGAAGGTTTTTAAATCTAACCATAAAAGTTGATGAATATTGCATAACTAGGAAGTTGCTTATCGGCTGTAATCCGCCTAAATTATCGCAGATAGGGTATCCAAATGCTACAGTTGAGGAACGCAAAGCACAAGTTATATCAAATGCGTCAACCAAGCGATATGGGGCAGGTGGATTGTGTAATATACTAGCGTGGTTAAGGCAAGGCAATATGTTAGATGAGGTACGCGAGGCAGAACTTTCCCACTCAATAGGTCGCATAAACAGACGCGAAGATTGTTCGGACTTTTTGTTGCCAGTTGTAATTCATATCAAGAAAAAGTATACACCTTTGCTCACTGAAGAGTGGGTGGCAACAATTGACAAAGCAATCAAAAACTTTAGATATTGGGTTGACGAACCAGGTAAAGATGTAATGTGGTATTTTAGCGAAAACCACAGTTTGCTGTTTCATGTATCGCAATATTTAGGTGGGGATATTTTTAAAGAGGACATATTTTCTGCCAGTGGAAGAACGGGTCTTAAACAAAAGGAAATTGGTAAACAGCGTTTAGATAAGTGGTTTGCGGACTTTTTTGCATTCGGTTTTGCGGAATGGAATTCACCAGGATATTTGCCAGTAGATTGCATAGGATTTTTCACATTATATGATTTAGCACCCGATGCAGAAATTCGCAAAAAGGCAAAAGAAGCGTTGGATATCATATTTAAAGTTATTGCGGTTTCAATGTTTAATGGGCGATACACCAACACTTACGGCAGAGCATATGAGGTTGCATTAAAAAATCCATATTTACGCGAATTGAGTTTGATATCGTGGATAACAACGGGGGAAGGCGAGTGCGTACTGCCAGCAAGGGCGTCAATTTTGTATGCATTGTCAGCATACGAGCCACCTTGTTACAAGTCGCTTACAGATTTAAGTAAAAGCCACGCAATCACAACACATTGGGTGCACGGGCAGAGCAATGTTCGCACCAAGAGCTATCGCACGGCAGATTATATAATGAGTAATTGTTTAGATTATATTCCATTTGAACACGGGCACCAACAGCATATGTTCAATGTGAATTTGGGTGAGAAGAATGTGGAATTTTTCATAAACAATCCAGGCGAGCGTTGTTATAGTGGAGAAAATAGACCCTCCTACTGGGCGGGCAATGGCACAGTGCCAATGGTTGCGTCATACAAAAATGTTACAATGATGGTGTTTAATATCGCAGAGCACGAGATGGTGCAGTATGTGCACGGATATTCTCCAATTGAAAGTTATGATGAGGTGTATGAAGAATATGGTGCAATCTATTATCACACGGGCAAAGCCTATTTAGCGGTTAAGGCAAGTGTTGCAATAGAAACGGTGCAGAGTGGCGCAAATACAAATAAAGAAATCATTTTTAATGCAAGTCATGTAGGTATTGTTATTCGTGCGGGAAGCGAGGGCGAATTTGGTGATTTCAACGCTTTTGTGGAAGCTATGCGTAGTGCTGATATTGCCTATAATGGGTATCGGAAAATTGAGTTTAAAGACCCCGAACACGGACTATTAATAAAAGAGCACGGTTTGCTTCTTACAATAAATGGCGTGCAAGAAGTGGTGCCTAAAGAGAAGTTTGCTGTAGAATATCACAAGTAAACATAAATCATACTAATTAAAAATCCGCCTTTAACCGCATAGCAATATGAGAAATAGCGGATTTTTTTTCTTATATGCGCGTGATAATAATTAAAATTATATTATAATACCATTTGCAATTAGGCAATATTTATGTTAAACTAAGTAGAAGAGTATAGGGAGCAGAGCGAGTATGCCAAATTCACTTACACATAAATATACAAGTGATATAATTTTTGATGCGTTAGATGAAGATTTAAAGCGCAAAATTTTGCCATACAAAGATATGTATAATTTCGGTTCAATGGGGCCTGATGTGCTAATGGGATTGATGTTTTCAAAAGATCAAACCAAGAAGGATCAGGGCGACATTTTGCACGAAGATCACATATTTAGTTCGTTTTATAGGATTGCAGAATATTTACGTAAGAACCACCAAAAAGACCCCAGCACATTTGCGTATTTTATGGGATTTTTGACTCATTATGCAACGGATACTGTGGTTCACCCCTATGTATATGATTATATAGACAATCGAATGCGCCAAAAATTCGACCCAACGCTAAACGGGTGCTTGCATTTAATTATTGAAACAGAAATGGATACATATGTAGGGCATTATTGTTTACACGGCAAGCATGCGAATTCGTACTGGAGTTTTAAGTGGGGCAAGAAGCAAAGAAGGCAGATTAAGCGATATTTTGTGGATATTTTGGGTGGAATAAATGGTATGCGTTGGAGCAATGCAGATATATGGAAGTCATTATTTTGTATAAGATTGCTGTTATTCTTGTGTCAAAGGCACAAAAATGGGCGAATGCGATATATGATTCTAGAATTAATTGACCGCAAATTAAAGGCAGACCATTTATTGTTGTCAGCGCTAAGGCCGCGGGGATTAGATACGAGATATGATTATCTAAACTTAAAAAAACAACCATATGGGGCAATTTATAAAGATGTAGAACAATGCGAACTTGAGTACAAGTCGTTCCCCGAGATGCTTGACAGAGCAAAAGAGCGGGGTGTGCAATTAATCGAGCTAGCATATGAGCACATTATGGGTGGCGAAAAGTTGGATATATCGGAATTTAAGTTAAGTTACAATGGCAGTTACAATAAAGAGTACAGAAAAGCGTATGGCATGGCGATGTTACCGAATGTAGACGAACAAGAAGAAAGCACATACGACACAATATATTAGGCAAACGAGAGGTTAAAATGGAAAAGCAAAAATATTATATAACAACACCAATTTACTATCCAAGCGGAAAGTGGCACATAGGCACATGTTACACAACTGTTGTGTGTGATGCGCTAGCTAAATTCAAAAGAATGGATAACTATGATGTATTTTATTTGACTGGAACCGATGAGCACGGTCAAAAAATAGAAAAAGTAGCTGCAGAAGCGGGCATTGACACCAAAGAATATTTGGATAAACAAGTGTCAACTCTAGTAGATTTATGGAAAGTGTTGGGCATAAGTTACGATAAATTTATCCGCACAACAGATGATTATCATAAAGAAGCGGTTAAAAAGATATTCACAAAATTATACGAAAAAGGCGACATATACAAATCAGCATATGAGGGTTGGTATTGTACACCTTGCGAGTCATTTTGGACAAAGACACAATTAGTTGACGGCAAGTGCCCCGACTGTGGCAGAGAAGTGGAGCTCACAAAAGAAGAAAGTTATTTCTTCAAACTATCCGCTTATCAAGACAGATTGATTGAATTAATAGAAAAAAACCCCGAATTTTTGCAACCAAAGTCAAGGCAAAATGAGATGTTAAACAACTTTTTACGTGCGGGATTGCAAGATTTATGCGTAACACGTACATCGTTCAAGTGGGGCGTGCCAGTGCCATTTGATTCAGAGCACGTGGTTTATGTGTGGATTGATGCACTTACAAATTACATCACCGCATTGGGTTACATGAGTGAAGATGACAGTTTATTCAAAAAGTTCTGGCCTGCAGAAATCCATATGGTTGGCAAAGAAATCGTGCGTTTCCATAGCATAATATGGCCCGCTTTGTTAATGGCATTAGATCTTCCACTACCTAAAAAGGTATATGGACACGGTTGGTTGCTACTCGGAAGCGACAAAATCAGCAAATCAAAAGGCAATGTAATTGATCCATTTGTGTTGTCAGAAAAATACAGTGTTGATGCGGTACGTTATTTCTTGTTGAGAGAGGTTCCATTTGGCAGTGACGGCATATATTCTAACCGAGCATTTTTGTCACGAAGAAATGTGGATTTATGTAACAATTTGGGCAACTTATTGAGCAGAACAACTGCAATGGTTGAACAATATTTTGGCGGAGTTTTGCCAGAAACAGATGTGGTTGAAGCAATAGACAGCGAGTTAATCGATATGGCAAACGGATTGTTTGAGAGCGTAAGACGCAATATGGATGAGCTTTTAGTGCCTGAAGCATTAAACGATATTATGAAGCTAGTGCAACGTGCAAACAAGTATATTGATGAAACAACACCTTGGATACTTGCAAAAGATGAAAGCAAAAAAGGTAGGCTTGCAACTGTACTATACAACTTGTCAGAAGTGCTCAGATTGTCAGCCGTTATGCTAACCCCATATCTAACCACAACACCAGCAAAAATACTAGAGTGTTTTGGTTTAGAAGTGCCAACCGAATTTGGTGAAAATACTAAGTTTGGGTGCCTAAAAGGTGGAATTAAGGTTCACAAATCAGAAAAAATATTTGATAGAATCGATATTGATAAAGAGTTAGTTGCAATGGAGAAGAGTATGTTAGACAAAGAAAAACAAGCTAAAAAAGAAGAAGTTAAAAAAGAAGAAAAAGTGGCACCAGTAGTAGAAGCAAAGCCAACAATCCAGTATGATGATTTTGCAAAAGTGCAGTTAAAGGTTGGTAAAATTTTAGAAGCAATAGCAGTTCCAAAGAGCAAAAAGTTGTTGCAATTTAAGGTAGAAGTCGGTTCAGAAATTCGTACAATAGTAAGTGGAATAGCAAAGTGGTATAATCCTTCTGAAATGATAAACAAAAATGTAGTAGTTGTAACAAACTTGGCACCAGCAAAGTTATGTGGCATAGTAAGTGAAGGTATGTTGTTGTGCGCAGAAGATGCAGAAGGCAACGTAGTGCTTCTAGCACCCGAAAAGGTAATGGCAAGTGGAGCGGAAATTTCATAAATGATAATAGACACACACGCTCATTTGACTGATGAACGTTTGATAAATGAAGTACCTACAATAGTTAGTGATATGGCAAAAGACAATTTAAAAAGTATCATAACTGTGGGGTATGACCGCCAATCATCGGAGCAAGGATACAAGTTAAGTTGTACGCATAAAGGTATATATTGTGCGGTTGGCATACATCCTCATGATGCTAAAAATGTTACGCAAGCGGATTATGATTATTTTGCAAGCGTGGCAAGTGCAAAAGAGGTTGTTGCATATGGCGAAATTGGATTAGATTATTATTATGATTTAAGCGAGAGGGATGTGCAGAAGGCGGTATTTTGCGAGCAATTGGAGTTAGCGCACAGCCTTAAGAAGCCCGTAGCAATACATTTGCGCGACGCGTATGAAGATATGTCAAGGCTCCTTAAAGAAAATAAACATTATATTCAGCACGGAATGGTGATTCATTGCTATGCGGGCAGCGAAGAGATGTTAAAAGAGTACAACAAATATGATTCTTATTATTCATTTGGCGGAGCAATAACATTTAAAAATGCAAAAAAGGATGATATTGTACGCGCGATTCCTAAGAACAGATTATTATTAGAAACAGATTGTCCATATATGACG
This sequence comes from Bacillota bacterium, assembly GCA_044426075.1. Taxonomy (GTDB): domain Bacteria; phylum Bacillota; class Clostridia; order Christensenellales; family DTU072; genus JAWXUT01. The sequence continues at coordinate 24,629 of JAWXUT010000003.1, read as the reverse complement.
CCTGTGCCATATAGAGGCAAAACTAACTATCCAAAGTACGTAAATATAGTTGCAGAAAGGGTGAAAGAGATGATGCCAGAGATAGATATTGAAGGGCTTACAACGGCAAACGCAGAGGAGTTATTTGGTATAAATGATAACATATAAAATAGATGAAAAGATATATATAAATTTAACAAACAGATGCAGTAACAATTGCGAATTTTGTGTTAGAATAAATGACAGTTACAGCGATTACAGTTTGTGGTTAAAAGAGGAGCCAACCTCGGCAGAAGTAATAGCAGAGTTGGGCGATTTAGCGGGTGTGCCAGAGGTGGTATTTTGCGGATATGGCGAGCCATTATATCGATTAGAAAGCATAATAGAAATAAGCGAATACGTGCATAAGTTGGGCAAGAAAACGCGATTAAACAGCAACGGTCAAGCCAGTTTGATAATAGGAAGCGGGGTGGCTGAGCGATTAAAAGGCAAGATAGATACAGTAAGCATATCACTTAACGCAAGTGACGCAACAAAGTATCAAAAAATATGCCAGTGCGAATTTGGAGAAGCGGGATTTACCTCTTTAATAGAGTTTGCAAAAGACTGTAAAGAACATATTGGTGATGTAAGGTTATCAATAGTAGATGTAGTTGGTAAAGAAGAAATTGTGCGTGCACAAGCCCTAGCAGACAGCATCGGAGTAAAATTAAAAGTACGCGAGTACATAGCCTAAAAGGATAAAAATGGAAGTTAAAAGTATAATTCAAAAACACGAATTCAGATATAAAAAGGCATTAGGTCAAAACTTTATCACCGATAACAGTCTCCTACAAGCCATAGTTCGGGATGCCGAAATCACAGAAAACGACACTGTGGTTGAAATTGGAACTGGTGCGGGCACGCTAACGCGGGCAATAGCACAAAAGGCAAAAAGGGTAATAAGTTTTGATGTTGATAGCGATTTGCAAAACATCTTAGCCGAAACTTTAGCGGGATTAGAAAATGTAGAAGTTATCTTCCGCGACGTGTTAAAAATGAAAGATGAAGAGTTAACCGAGATAATCGGTGGCAAATTTAAGGTGGTGGCAAATCTACCCTATTACATAACTACTCCAATGGTTATGCGTTTTATGGATAGCGCGCTACCCGTTGAATCCTTAACCGTAATGGTGCAAAAAGAGGTTGCCGAGCGCATCACTGCAAATGCGGGCACATCAGATTATGGCGCAATAACGGTGTCAATAAGGTATCGTGCAGATGTAAAAGTTACGCGCATAGTGGGTAGGCAACTGTTCTTCCCGCAGCCCAAAGTTGATAGCGCCGTGTTGCACATAAAAATGAACAAAAACAAGTATAATATTGCAGATGAAAAACTATTAAGGCGCACCATAAAATGTGGTTTTGCAATGCGTAGAAAAACACTTGTAAATAACCTTTCAATGGCGTTCAATTTTAGCAAAGAAGACAGCAAAAGTATCTTGCAAGAGTGCGGTCACGACGAACGCATAAGAGGCGAAGTGTTGTCGGTTGAGCAGTATATTGCACTCGCTGAATCTATCAATATAAAACTTCCAAAGTAAGTTAAAATTGTTGACAAAAACATAAAAATGTAATAAACTACTATGGCAATATGCGGTCGTGGCGGAATGGCAGACGCGTACGTTTGAGGGGCGTATGGTAACACCGTGTGGGTTCAAGTCCCATCGTCCGCACCAAAATTTTTAAGAGCGTTAGCGATAAAAAATTTTACTTATTCATTATTCACTATTCACTCTTCACTAAGATTTTAGGAAGTAAAAAGAAATAGTTAAAAGAGAATAAGCAAATGAATCGCTAGCGCTTTTATTATTTTATATAAAACGCCGTTGTTTGCGTCACGGATGAATCATACAATCGTAGGGTGGTAGTCCTCTGACGCCCGCATCCGCATTAAACAAATGTGCCACGGCAAAAGTATATTTCAACGCAGATGAACATTAAATCGTAGGGTGCGTTAGTCCTCTGACGCCCGCATCCATATTAAAACAATAATTAGGATTGATTATAGTCTGCCGACGGCATAAGGTCCGGGCGGCAGGGGACTGCCGCACCCTACAATCTATATGCATTGTGTTTTGCCATTTGTTCCACGATTGAACAAACTATAAATTAAAAATCCACAATTATTCATTATTCATTCAACCCGCTTGCGGGTTCGAACTCTACGATTATACAGTTTATGTGTGGCACGGATAACGGCGTAAAATACGGCTTTCAAACCGCCGTTGAAAATAAAAAAAGTAAATATGATTACAATTTGGAAATTAGCATTGACAATAAAGGTATTCAATTATATAATAATTAAATAATTGTGTTTTAAATTATAAGGCCATCTTATATATTAATAGATGCGATTTGTAAAAGTAACAAGAAAGAAAATCAAAATTTGGTTTAACAAAGAGAGGTAATTTTTATGCGACTAGCTAAAGGGAATTTGCGTACATTTGTAGTTATACTAATATTGCTTGCAATACTGGTGTCATTAATAACTGTGACTGCTATAAGCGGAAATAATGCAGTTGTAGACACCGCAGAGGCGGCAACTAGCGTTTATGGCGATACCGTTGTAGATGAGGGTTATGATATTATAATTATAGCTGGTCAATCTAACGCACTGGGTTATTATTCCCCTGCATCTGAGGATACATATTTAACACCATATAACAAAGTTTATGCAGTAGTATCGGGCACTTCTGATGGCGAATATGAAACTACTAATGGCATATATACTGTTGGCGAATATAGCAGAACTAAAACAAATGGCAATTACGATTATTCTTTTGGTGAAACTTTTGTTGAAGAATATGCAGAAAACTACTTGGCTAGCAACAGAAGCGTGCTAGTAGTTAAAGTGGCAGAAGGCGGAACGGGCTTTTTTTACAAAAATAATTATTGGGATACAGAGGGTGGTTCTTTATATGAATCATTAATTACGCAAATTACATATGCATTAGGTGATAATGTTAGCGGTGATAACAGAGTTGTTGGCTTCCTTTGGCATCAAGGCGAATATGATATGAAAAACGATTGTAATGTAGCAACATCAAGTTATTCAGACACATATTGCACTGCATTAACAGCATTAATTGATGGTGTGAGAAGTACAGTTACAGCAAATGGTGGCACTTGGAACAGCTCAAACACCTTACCAGTTTTTATTGGTCAAGTTTCACAAGAATATTTTGAAATTAATGCTACTTATTCAGTAACTTATGCTAATGGATATGCCAACGTTATGAGTGATATTGAAACTGTAGTTGAAAATGATGATAATACATATTTTATCAGTTCAGATGAGCTTAAGGGCTCAACTTATACAAGTAAGGATAAAGATGATGGATTGCACTTTTTGGAAGCCGGCCATATAATTCTTGGTGGAAGATATATGGATTCATTTGAAACGCACTATGGTTTATATGTGCCAAATGCAAATACTGATACAGACACTGATTTGGTTATTGATGAAAATCAAAAAACCACTGAATTATCTTCCCTTGATTTGTCAAGTGATGATGTTGATTTAATAGATGTTTATGGTGCAGTTGAGTCTGGTACGGTTATGTACAACAATGAGGTGAGTGGAACCCCAATTTCATCAGCAATCGATTTATATGATTGGCTTACTAGTGGCACGACTGATACAACTAATGCTTATTTAACTTGTGACCTTACTATTGATTTATCTTCAGATAGTATAGAGGAGAAATATGATGATTATAAATCAATAGCATCAGGCCAAACCTTTGATGGCAATGGTTATACTATTACATTTACTGGAACTGAAGCAGTGACATGGACACCAGATAATGAAACTTCATATTACAGTTTTTTCTGTGATTATTGCGAAGGAACTATTGAGAATTTATCAATAATTTATAGCGGTGGATATACCTATGGCTGTTGCACTGATGGTAAAAATAATGTAGTTTATATGGGTGGTGTTGTAGGTGGTGCTTCTAATGCAATAATACAAAATGTTAGTGTTGCTGTATCAGGAACATTGAGCAGTCAAAGATCTACTTATACAATAGTTGTAACGAGATGTATCGGAGGGATAACAGGATATGCAACTGCTACAACAATAAAAAACTGCACAATAGATATTCAAGGTCAAATTTATGCAGAGGCAAATGCAACTGGCAGTAACATTGTGTGCCCAACATATGTTGGTGGAGTTTGTGGCTATGTGGCAAGTACGGGAACAACAATTAGCAATTGTTCTGTTACATTAGGAAATAAAGCATTGTATACGAGGCAAAGGGCGGCTAATGATAATTGCAATGGTATGTATGCACATCTAGCTGCTGTTTTTGCAAGTTCAACGGGAACAGTAAATGTGTCCGATATAATTTTGGATTTAGATTCAACTTTTTATGCTATTAACAATACGGATACTACTTATACCGTTGGCATAATAACAACCTATGATGGTGAGGATGCAAACTATAGTGATGATTTGATTTATTTGAGCGAGGCTCCTGCATCATTACCAACCAAAACTTATACTTCTACTTCTACAGCTGACTCTACTTCTTCAAACTATTACAATACATTATCAACACCAAGCATAATTAATTTATATAATTATTCCGCACCAACGAGTATAAGCGTGGATAGTGGAACAGGTAGTGTTACTAGTGTATCAGATAGTTTGTTTTCTTCATTTACAATTAGTGATACAAACATTCTTTTTGCAGTAACGCAAACTAATGAGAACGCGTGGTGTCGATTTAACGGAGACAATATTTTTGAGAGTTATACTGGCACATTTAGCATTGCAGACATTATATTGAACAGCAGTGAAACTATTGCTTATGAGATTACAGAAAATACGGCAGTGGTTACACCAAGTGATACAGACTATGACAAAACTGTATATGATACACTATCCGCTGAATTTAAAATAAGCGATATTATTAATAATTCTTATATTGTAGCAAGATTAAATACATATTGCACATTAAATGTGCAATATTCGGGAACAAATTATGCATCACAATCTGCAGTGCCTACAACAGCGGGTACATATTCAGTTTATTGTGAAATAGCATACAATAACATTACTTTTGTATCCCAAACTTACACTTTAGAGATTATTGAAGACCCAGCACAAAAAACAACAGATTTAACTTCCCTCGATTTATCAAGTAGCGCAAGTTTAATAGATGTTTATGGTGCAGTTGAGTCTGGCACAGTTGGTGAAAATCATGAAATTGATAGCAGTTGGACTGCAATTTCAAAAGCAAGTGAGTTGATATCATATTTGGAAGGCGGAACAGGTAGCGCATATTTATCATGCAATATTTATATAGATTTAGCTGATGTTAGTTATAATGGAACAGCAAGAAATGTTGCAAGCGGTTGCACACTTGAAGGCAATGGTTATTCTATAATCTTCTATGCAAGTTCAGATGTTAGTATATCAGATACTATATCAGCAACTCTAACTAGAACGAGCTTTTTAATACACAATGTTTCTGGAACTGTGCAAAATTTAAGTTTTATATATGATACAACCTCAACTTCACCTGTAACCTATACCATAACAAATATGGGAGCATCAAGTTCTCAAAACATACAATGGGGTGGTGTAACTGCTTATTTGAGTGGCACAATTGATAATGTTTATGTTTATGTGTCAGATAAAGTTACTATTGAATTAGCTAGCACTAACAATACTACTGGCCATTATGCTATAGGTGGAATTGTAGGATCTAATGCAGACGCGAGTGTTGGAACTATAACAAATTGTACGGTGAATATAGAGGGTTCTCTTGCAACATCAGAAAACGCAGTTAATGCTGATATTGGTGGAATAAGTGGCGAATATGCTACTACTGCTAGCAATTCTGCAGTAATTTTGCAATCTAATTCATTAATTAGTTATGCAGATACTACATCTTATATCGGTGCGGCTTTTGGTAAAGCTACATCAGCTAGTCCAGGCGAAAGTAGTAATATGATATTGGATGTTTCAAATGACTTTTATAGTTGTGTTTCAACTGATACAAACAAAATAGGTTTATATGCTTCTGGTGCATATGATTCAGGTGAAGCGACACCAACAGTTTTAGCTTTGTATTTATTGCAAGCAAAAGATGACGGTTTAGATTATGGTGTTGATTTAGATGATGATGTTACTACAACTAGTTCAATTTATGACTTATCAGACTACAACACACCAGCGTTAGCAATGACTGGAGACAATGCAACTGACTTTGTTGCGGGATACAATGAAGATGAAGGCTTGTTTGCTACATTTACAATTTATCTATCCGCAACCAACATTGATTATAGCAATATATTAGCAACTCTAACACAAAACGATAGTGATTGGGCAAGGTTTAGCAGCACTTATGTTGCTGGTGGATACACTGGTACATATTCACTTGCAGATGTAATTTATTACAATGATAATAGTAGTACTAGCACAACTAATTTGTCTTATACAGCAACAATGCAAAAATTGGCTGTGATAACTGACGATAGTGATAGTGCAGATGACAATAGTGATAGTGCAGATATAACATATAGCTATGGCGCAAATGCTTCACAAGATATTAGCAGTGTTACTAGTGATACAGATCTTATTGCTATAATTGAGGCAAATGCTACAGTTTCTGTATACTATAGTGGCGCTAGCGCTGTTTATGAGTCAAGCAATACTCCTACAAGGTCAGGCACATATAATGTATACATATCTATATATAATGGCGATAGGCTAATTAGCAATGTAACCACTTATACAATTGCTATTGCAGATTCAGGCGAAGATGATACGCAAAAAACCACAGACCTAGAAGCGCTTGACCTATCTGGCGATGCAGATTTAATTGATGTTTATGGCGCAGTTGAGTCTGGCACAGTGCTAGATGGCTATTATAATGCAAGCGGCACTGCAATTTCTGATGCAGAATCACTTTATGAATATCTAAATTCTGGCACAGGCAATGCTTATCTAACATGTGATTTAGTTGTAGATTTATCTACTGACACTAATTATTTTAGCACAACAGCTGTTAGAAAAGTTGCTAGTGGATACACTCTTGATGGAAATGGATATACAATAACATTTTCTGGCACTGTGACTTACACAAGTAGCACAAGCAACAACACAAGTTTCTTTGTTCAAGAATGTTATGGTACAATTAAAAACTTAACATTGATTTATACATCTACGGCTACATACAAATATTCAAATGGCACAAATACAATAACATTTGGATTGCTTACAGGTTATTTGGAAGGTACAATAAGTAATATTAATGTATCTGTAGCTTCTGGTGTTACAATAACTAGCTTGCGCGCTAGTGGCAATCAGGTTAGACTGATTGGTGGAATAGCAGGTAGTTCATCTGGCGGAAGTATATCAAATTCAACTGTAAATATTCAAGGTGTTTTGTATGGTTCTCAAAGTGCTAATGGCACGTTAACTATTGCTGTAGGTGGATTTTGCGGTAATGCTACAGGTACAACTATATCAAATTGTGCTGTTACTTTAGCTAGTCTTGCATTATCTTCAATAGCTCCTACGACAATAACATGTAACTATGGCGCAGTTATTGCGGCTGACACATCTACATCTACTGCACAAAATAAAGTAAGCGATTTGTATTTAGATGTAACTAATACGTTCTTTAATGTAAGTGCATCTAACGCATATCCAGTAATTGGTTTAATTACTTCTGGTTATGGATATAATTCTGCTTCATCGGTTTCAGCTTCTGGTGCAACCACAAACACTGTTTTCTCAAACAAATTAGTGCTTACAAATGCACTTGATATTGCTGAATCTGGTTATTCTTACGGTGACGCTGAGTATACTTATCAAAAAGGTAATAGCAGTGATTATGGATTATCAAGCACACCATCAGATGTTACAACATTAAGTGGAAAAACTGTTTCAGTAACTTTAAATGACGAAACTGTTGGTTCATATAGCGTGGGTGATTCATTTACTATCGCTGATTCAAATAGTTCTACATTCTCTGCAATAACAGAAGAAAGTGGCAGTTGGTCTCGTTTTGGGGATGCAACTTACTATGCGGAAACTTACACTGGCAATGTGGCTCTTATTGAAATACTAAATAGCAGTGCGAGTTATACAAAGGATGATATTGCGTTGCCAACCCTTAGCTATACTGCGGTTTACAATGGCGCATATAGTGTAACGGCACTTCAAATTGAAGATGAAGTAAGCGCTGCAGTGAATTATTCAAATTCGTGGTATATTGAAACTGTTTTCTATTCAAATGAAGATAGAACTGAAGAGGTAAAGTCTTCTGCTTTGATTGCAGATAAAACTTATTATGTAACTTATTCTATATATGATAATACAAACAACAACTTTACTTTGATTGCATCACAAAACGCTACACTTGCTGTTTTAAAAGCAAAAGTATCTAGCCCCGATGCAGATAGCACAGAGTTCACTTACGACGGCACAGCACAAACTTATAATCTAGCTACAAGTGAATTCTACACAATTAATTATGGTGAAGAATACTCTTTAACCCAAACAAACGCTGGCACTTACACCTACACCCTAACCCTAAACGACTCAACTAACTACGAGTGGGCAGAAGGTGCAGTAAAAACATTTGACTTTAAAATAGCTAAGGCTGATTATGATATGACTGGTGTTTCATTTGAAAATGGTAGTTCAGTTTACAATGGTTCTGAACAATCGCTAAGTTCTTTGACTTTTGCTGATGGCGTAGCGCTAAATTCAGATATTACGGTTTCATATAGCGGAAGCGTAACAAATGTAGGCTCTGGCACAATTACAGCTTCATTTGAAACAAGTGACGCTAACTATAAGGCTCCTAGCAGTATGACAGCAACCCTTACAATTACACAAGCTACAAATACTATATCCGATTTAGCAATTACAGATTGGACTTATGGCGACACAGCTAACGCACCAACAGCAACAGCAACTTTTGGTGGTACAATTACCTATACATATAGTGATATGGAAGATGGCACATATTCAGGAGATGTTCCAACAGACGCTGGCACATATTATGTAAAAGCCGTTTCTGTAGCAGACGATTCAGCATATAAAAACTATGCATCAGCAACGAGCAGTGCAATATCATTTACAATCGGACAGCGTTCTGCAACAATTACATCTACTGTATCTGCAGAAGAAATTGCCTATTATAGTGAAGCGCCAACATATGAGTACACAACAAGTAATATACTGGCCGCTGATTTAAGTGACTTTGAAATTAGTGTATCATGTGATTATGAAGTTGGTAGTAATGTAGACACATACACAGTTAAAATTAGTTATACGGCTAATGATAACTACAGCATAACAACAACAGAAGTTACATTTAAAGTAATACAAGCTGACAATGAGTTCACAGAAGACCTTGCAATTACAGATTGGACTTATGGCGACACAGTTAACGCACCATCAGCAACAGCTACTTTTGGTGGTACAGATACAATAACATATTATTATACATCTGATTTAGATGATGCAGATTGGTCAACTACTGTTCCAACAAACGCTGGCACATATTATGTAAAAGCCGTTTCTGTAGCAGACGATTCAGCATATAAAAACTATGCATCAGCAACGAGCAGTGCAATATCATTTACAATCGGACAGCGTTCTGCAACAATTACATCTACTGTATCTGCAGAAGAAATTGCCTATTATAGTGAAGCGCCAACATATGAGTACACAACAAGTAATATACTGGCCGCTGATTTAAGTGACTTTGAAATTAGTGTATCATGTGATTATGAAGTTGGTAGTAATGTAGACACATACACAGTTAAAATTAGTTATACGGCTAATGATAACTACAGCATAACAACAACAGAAGTTACATTTAAAGTAATACAAGCTGACAATGAGTTCACAGAAGACCTTGCAATTACAGATTGGACTTATGGCGACACAGTTAACGCACCATCAGCAACAGCAAAGTTCGGTACAGATACAATTACGTACACATATAGCGATAGCGAAAATGGTGACTATACAGGTACAGTACCAACAAATGCAGGTACATATTATGTAAAAGCAAGTATTGCATCAACTGATGACTATTATTTAGTAACAAGCTCAGCAGTTCTATTTGTAATTTCAAAAGCAACAGTAACTGCACCAGATGTTTCATTTACGGAAACATACGATGGTTCTCAAGTTACTACTGATGTTAGTGCAGATAGCGATGGATTGTACACGGTTTTACAAGCTACTGGGTTAAATGCTGGAACTTATACTGGTTCGGTTACGTTAGAAGATACTGCTAACTATGAGTGGATATTGGAGGATGGCAATTCTTCTGAAGCTCTTACTATTACTCTTGTAATTAATCAAGCTACAACCACAATTTCAACTACTGGGGTAGCAACTGAATACACTTACAATGGTGCGGCTCAGACAATTAGTGGCGCTGTAGCTAATGATTATTTTGGAACAATTGTGTATACATATAGCACAAGTGAGAATGGTGACTATACAAGCACAGCTCCAACAGATGCGGGCACATACTATGTTAAGATTAGCGTTAATAATTCATCAAACTACACTTCAGATGTTTATAAAATTGTAAAAATTGAGGTGCAACAAGCGGCTGTTTCAGTAATTATCAACTCTGAAACCATTACTTATGGTGATAGTGAACCTTCATACACAAGCAAGGTTACTGGATTGTTTAATAGTGATGAGATTACAATTGAATACGCTGTTTCTGATTACGAAGGCAACGTGGGTTCATATACTATTACCGCAACAGCAACAGCGGGCGACAACTATATTGTTTCTGTTACTGATGCCAAATTGACGGTTAGCACAAAAAGAATTACTGTAACTGCAGCAAGCGCTACAATCACATATGGCGACGCAGCCCCAACAGCAAGCTATGGATACACAATTACAAGTGGTTCACTTCTTGAGGCTGATGAAAAATTGATTACTGTTGAATACACTTGTTCTTATGAAGTAGGAAGCGCTGTGGGTTCATATAATATTGTACCTAATGTTACTGTAAGCTCAAACTACAATGTTTCTATTGTATATGGAAAACTTACGGTTTCAGCTAAAGAAATTACAGTAACTGCAGATGATATATCTATTTCATATGGAAATACACCAACATACAAAAGCACAATTGTAACATTGGTTGGCGAAGACGCACTTGCAATCACTTACACAGTTGTTGATTCTAACGAAGTTGTTTATGCCGGCAATGTTGGTGAATATACAATAGCACCAAGTGCAACAGATAGCAATTATGATATCACTTTTGAAACTGGCACATTGACAGTTACTAAGGCTACAAATAGCATTATGTTCCAAATAGGTGGCAATAGCTGGTATTATGGTGAAGAGCCTAGCGAGTTTACAGTTGAAGCTATGTTTGGCGAAGATGATGTATATTATGTATTCAGCACAGAAGAAAACGGCACTTATACTGCTGGTATGCCAACAAAAATTGGTACTTACTACGCTAAAGCTGTTATCGATGAAACTGATAACTACGATGAAATTACTTCAACTAGCCTTTCATTTGAAATTCTTGCTCCTTCAACCGCAGAACCAACAGTTATTATTACAAATTGGTATTATGGAAGCACAGCAAATGCTCCTACAACTTATGTAAATGGTGAAGTGATTTCTGCAACTTATGCTTACTATTCTGATGAAACTTGCGAAGTTGAGGTCACAGATATTGCAAATGCTAAAGCGGGCACATACTATGTTGTAGCTACATTTGAATACAATAGTGAAGAAGTTACCGCAACTGTTTCATTTGAGATTTATGAAACAATATATACAATTACATTTATAGTGGATGCAGATGTATTCAGCTACACTGGCGACCTTGTAGTTTACACATTATTAAATGAAATGCCAATTGTTCCAGAAGTTGTTGGAAAAGAAGTTGGTGATATTAAATATGTATTTACTGGTTGGGATACAGACGTTGTTATAGCTACAGCAAGCGTTACTTACACCGCAACTTATACAAGTGAAGATTCTGATGTAAAGGTAGCAAGAGACGATGTGCTTGCGCAAATCAATACTATTTCTGCTAACTACACAGAAAGCGATTACAGAGAAACCGAATGGACAGCAATTTCAGCATTGTTTGCAACCGCAAAAACAAAAGTAACTGCTATGACATCTCTAACATCAATTGAGTCATATGATGTTGACGCTCTTGCAGCTAAAGCAGCAGCTTACTCAACAGATCTTCAATATAATATTGCAGACGTGGTTGCAGAAATCAACGCGATTGCTGATGATATTGTTGCAGCCGATTACACAGTAGCTAGCTTTACCGCTTTGCAATCAGCAATGGCAGCCGATATCACAACCTTAAATGCTTGCGCAACATACGCAGAACTCGACGCATTTGTACAAACTGCTACATTATACACACTAGTAACTGCGGCTTCTGTTGCAGAAAGTTTTGCAACAACACACGCTTACGCTTTGAGTTTAACAACTGAAACAGCTGTGTATGACGATAAAGACGATATCGCAAACGCCATTGCTTCTTACAACAGCTTAGATGCAAACGTTGCCGCGCTTCTTGTGGAAGAAATTGCGCTTCTTAACACCTTAAGCAGCACGCTAACTGCAAGAACAGCTGCTATTCCAACAGCAAACACCACTGTATTTACTACGGTTGGCAAAAACGTTACATATTTACCAGTTGGATACGATAGTACAAAAATGACAATTTCTGGCAACGTTCAATCAGTAGCGGGCACATACACAGTAACCGTTTCATTGATTGACGGCTGCGTTTGGACAGACGGCTCAACAGTTGATATCACATTTACCTTTGTACTAAAAAGTGCTCAACTTAATGTAGAAGAAAATGTGGATGACAATCTTCTGCAAGACGAAGTTGTTATTACAACCGAAAACGGTATTGATCCTAACTTCAGCCTTGTAGTTTCTGTTATTACAGAAATTGAAACAATTGAAGAATTGGTGCTATTAAGTGGTTACACCGCAGTTAAAGCTTTTGATATTTCTCTTTCAGAATCTGGCTTTGAAGTGCAACCAGACGGCACAATAACTGTAAAAATCCTTGTTCCAGAAGAACTAGCGGATTTGGGATTTGAAATTATTCACGTACACGACGGCGTTTCTAGCTTTGTAAATTACGAAATAATTGACGGCTATGCAGTATTTGAAACAGACAGCTTGTCACCATTCGTATTCGTATACGACACCGCTCAAACAGCACTAGCAGATGCCACAAGTTCAATCTTATTCTGGATAATTTTAGCAGTAGTTGGAGCATTGCTTGTGGGGTTGGTTTCTTTCCACTTCTCTAAGAAGTAAAAAGCCATATATCACGCACACAACTTTACGAGCGCCCAATTTTAAAAATTCAGGTATATCTTGATACATTAGGATTTTTAAAATTGGGCGTTCGCTTCGTTGTGCACGCAATCTCTGGCTTTTTACTCGACTTCTATCAAAATTTAGTAGTAAGAAAAGTTTTAGTTCTTTGCAACGCCATATATCACAAAACAGCGCTCAAATCTTGGGGTACTGTTTGAATGAATAATGAAAAATTGCGGATTTTAATTATAATCTTGGGTGCTGTTTTAATTAATATTAAGGAATCCTTGACTAGTGTATTTTGTGGTGCTACAATATAGTTGAAAATAATTGTTAGGAGTAACCTATGTTTACAAAAATTAAAGAAAAAATAGCGGGCAAAAAGATGAAAGTTGAAAAAATTTCTAATCCAGAAATCAATGCTTATTTGTCGCAATTTAACTGTGCATCTTGCCACAATCATTGCGCATTGTCAAATATTAAATGCGGAAGAGGCTTGGCACAAAGAGATGCAAAAGTGTCGGAATACACTAGTTTAAATTAATTTCTATTGCAAAATATCGCCTACAATATTGCAGTGCGAAAGGGTCTACAATTTATTGCTGAACACAACTTATAAGTTTAAATAGGTTGTGTTTTTGTATTTAATGTTTCAATTTTAAGTGAAATTATAGTGATTTTTTATGTTTTAGATACAGATTATATCGTGATTATAGCGCTAAAAATGGGGTTTATTTTGTTGTATTTGATAAATGTTAGCGCGTTTAGGTATTTTCTGTGTATTATTGTTGATATTTATTAAATTATGTGTTATTATATAAGTTGTTAAATTAATTAAGAGAGGTTCATAATTTTATGGCATATGAGATTGAAGAAGTTGAATTGGTTTTCGATGACCTTACAACTAGAACACAAAAAACAATTGCTAATTATCAAAGCGAATTGCTAGCTATGAAGGCTGGTCGCGCTAACGCACACATACTAGATAAGGTGCTTGTTGACTACTATGGCACACCTACCCCAATTAATCAAATGGCTAACATAACTATTCCTGAAGCAAGATTGTTGACCATTTCTGTTTGGGATGCTAGCGCTATTAAGGCAGTAGAAAAGGCTATTACTGCTGCTAATGTGGGCATTACACCTAATAATGACGGCAAACTTATCCGCATGGTGTTCCCAGAACTTACCGAAGAAAGACGCCGTGCTCTTGGCAAAGATATTAAGGCCATGAGCGAGCAAGTTAAAATTGCGGTTAGAAATATTAGGCGTGATGCGATTGATGATTTGCGTTCGTTTAAAAAAGATAGCATCATAACAGAAGACGAAATTAAAGTTTATGAGAAAGATGTTGATAAAGAGGTTTCTCAATCAATTGCAACCATCGAAAAGATGACTGCTGATAAAGAAAAGGAGATAATGAGCGTTTAATGAAGCACCTTGCATTAATTCTTGATGGCAATGGTAGGTGGGCTGAACTTAGAGGTTTGCCCCGCACCGAAGGCCATAAAGAGGGCGTAAAAGCGGTTATTAGAGCAATTGAATATGCTAACCAGCTTGACATTAAATATTTGTCACTTTACGCTTTTAGTGCAGAAAACTTCAAACGCGATCCCGCAGAGGTTGTTGGTATATTTGGCGCGATTGCTAAGTTTCTGGAGCAGTATATGCTTCCATTAATGACAGAAAAGCAATATAAAGTGTCATTTATAGGCGATTTATCTGTGCTTCCACCCACTTTACTTGCACTAATTGCTAAGGTAAACAGCAAGGGATTAAACAACAAAGGGCTAGAAGTTATAATTGCCGTTAATTACAGCGGAGAACAAGAACTTGCCAGAGCTTTTAATTCCTTAATCGAAAAACGCGGTTTTATAAATCACCATTCGGCGGTGTTATATAGCGATATTGAGGCGTGTTTATACACAGCAGGGGTGCCTAATCCAGATGCAGTTGTAAGGTTCGGTGGCCATAGGCGGCTAAGCAATTTTATGCCTATGCAAACAGTTTATTCTGAGCTATTCTTCTTGGATAAACTTTGGCCCGATTTGTCTTATGAAGATCTAGAATCGGTCGTAAATGAATACAAGGGAATAGTTAGAAAATTTGGAGATGTATTAAAATGAGAAAAACCATAACAGGACTAGTGATGCTAGCATTGCTATTAGGAATAATTGCCCTGACGTCTATTAGTCAATATGTGTTTGACGCACTTATATTGTTATTTATGATTATTTCATCATATGAAATGTTCACAGTATTTACAAAAAAGGGATATAGACCTAAAATTTTCACGCTTGTTGTGACGATTTTGGCAATTTATCCTATGCTATATTTTTACGGATCACAAGGATATCTAATTGTTTGTGGGCTCAGCTTTTTGTTTGCATTTGGCGACTATATTTTTACAAAAGGAATGTCTTTAAATGACTTTTTAATTACTGTACTTATAATAGTTTATCCAATTTTGCTACTTGCAACTGGAGTTTACTTGAACCTAACTTACGGAATGATGCCAATATTAATAGCGCTTGCTGCTGCTATGGGAAGCGATACTTTTGCATTCTATTTTGGCGTACTACTAAAAGGACCAAAGATTTTCCCTCATATCAGCCCTAAAAAGACCTATTCTGGTTGTATTTTTGGGTTAGTTGGCGGCGCAGCTGGTGCACTTACAGTGTATGCTATATTTGAACTTGCAGGCTTCCCAGCTTATATAAATTATCAATTTGCAAACTTATCTAATCCAATTTTAATAGTAAGCATAATTGGTGTACTTATTGCGATTGTTTCTGAAATTGGCGATCTTGGCGCAAGTAAAATTAAGCGCGCACTAGATATTAAAGATTTCAGCCACATATTTAGGTCACACGGTGGCGTAATGGATAGGCTTGATAGTATCTTATTTGCAATGACACTTATGGTTGCAATTATGTCATTCTTGCCACAAGTGGTTGCATGACAAAGATTAGGGTAGGCGTTCTTGGTTCAAGTGGTTCTATCGGTAGGCAAACCCTTGATGTAATACGCGAGCACAGCGACTTATTTGAAGTCAGTTTGTTGCTTGCCAAAAATAGCAAATCAGTTTTAGAGGCGCAAATTGCAGAATTTTTACCCGATGTTGCGGTGTGTGGTGATACTATTTATCGCAACGGAACAGAGGCAAACTGCGCACCAGATATTTTAAATTATCCAGAATTTTATGAGAAATCGGACGTTGTAGTTAACGGAATAGGGGGTCTTGCGGGACTATTGCCTAGTATCGCAGTGCTACAAAGTTCAGCCGAACTAGCCACAGCAAATAAAGAAAGTATTGTTTCTGCGGGTAGTTTTTTAATGGAAACTGCAAAAAAGCATAACAAACTTATCCGCCCAGTTGATTCTGAGCACAGTGCACTTTGGCGCTGTATTGACGAGAGTAGTGAGGGTGAGTCGCTAGTTTTAACGGCATCAGGGGGCGCATTTAGAGATTTCTCGCGCGAGGAGTTGTGTAGCGCAACTGCAAAAATGGCGCTTAATCATCCCACCTGGAAAATGGGCAAGAAAGTTACTATTGATAGCGCAACTCTTATGAACAAGGGTCTAGAAATTATTGAGGCACGCCATTTATTTGGTATAAATGATATTGATGTGGTTATACATAGAGAGAGTATTGTGCACGCATTAGTTGGCAGCAGAGACGGCAGTTTTAAGGCAAGCCTTAGTTCGCCAGATATGCGACTTCCCATTCAGTATGCGTTAACATACCCCAACAGCTTAGCTTCCGCTACACCCAAATTATCACTAAAGGATATGGGCGCACTGCATTTTGAGGCACCCGATTTAAATAGGTTCCCTTGTTTGAAGCTGGGGCTAGAGGTGGCTGCTAAACCGCAACTAGGCGTAGTGCTAGTGGCTGCAGATGATGTGGCTGTTGAAGCGTTTTTGCAAGACAAAATTTCATTTTATGGCGTGAGCGATGTTATTGAATCGGCGCTAAATAAATTTAGTTTTGCAGATTGTAAAGATTTAAATGACATTTTTAGTATTGATAGGGCGGTTAGAGAATATACTTTAACAGCGATAGAAAACGGAGGTAAATAGTACATGGTACTAATGGCAACATTTGCAAGCGTTATGGAAACAGCGGGTTATATTCTGCTGGCACTACTTGCGCTTATGTTTATGATTGTAATACACGAAGGTGGTCATTACTTAGCGGGGAAACTGCTAGGATTCAAAATATTGGAATTTTCAGTGGGTTTCGGACCCGCAATTTATAAGAGAACAAGCAAGAAATCCGATGAAATTTTTGCAATAAGAACAATTCCACTTGGCGGATACTGCCAGTTTGAAGACGAAGATGACAATTCAAAAAGCCCTACAGCATTCAATAATCAACCCGCATGGAAGAGGTTAATTGTACTATTTTCTGGTGCATTTTTCAACTTAATATCGGCGTGGATAATAATAACATTTGTATTTACATTTAGCGGCCAAATAACACTAAGCGTGGCTTCAACATATAGCGACAGCGCAAATGTAGAGTTGCTGCAAGCGGGAGACGCAATTTTAAAGGTAGACGGCAAACAAATTAATATATTAGAAGCAAGCGACGCAACGGGAATCTTTGCAGAAGATAACGATACCGCGGTTGTACAAGTGCTTCGTGACGGCGAAAAAGTAACACTTACACTCACAAAATCGGAATATCAGCTTGGTGCTTATGACGATGACGGTGTGTGGGTTTATGAATATAACGATGACGGAAGCATTGCAACATATTATGGTTATGGTTTTGCATCAACTGTTGTAACAACACAACTTAGCTTTTTTACCGCACTTGGCAGAAGTTTTTCATATATGTTCTTCTTGGTGTACAAGATAATTGCCATACTCGGAATGCTAATAACCGGCCAACTTGGTATGGAAAGTGCGGGTGGCCCAATTACCACAATTACAGCTATAGCAGATGCGTCAAGGGGCGGTTCTGCAATGCTTGCTTATGTTGTGTGTTTGGTTTCGGCTAACCTTGCTGTTATGAACCTATTGCCTTTGCCCGCGCTAGACGGCTCACGCATGGTGTTCTGCTTGATTGAAATGATTTTTAAAAAACCAGTCCCCAAAAAGGTTGAGGGCATTATTCATACTGTAGGATTCTTGGCTATATTTGCCTTTGCAATATTGGCAGATATATTCCAACTGTTCTTGCTGTGACAAGGAGTTACTAATGAAAAAGTGTGTTTATGTAAAAGATATTTGTATAGGTGGTGGTGCACCGATTAGTGTGCAAACTATGACAAATACTCTTACAACTGATATCAAAATGACTGTTGAACAGATAAACAAATCCGCATCGCTTGGTGCTGATATTGTGCGTGTTTCGGTACCCGATTTTGCTAGTGCAGAAGCCCTAAAGCTTATTATCGCAGAAACTAATGTACCTATAGTTGCAGATATTCATTATGACTATAAGATAGCGCTTGCCGCAATTGAAGCGGGTGCAAGTAAGATAAGGCTTAACCCTAGCAACCTACAAAAAGAGGGTATAAGAGAAGTTGCAAGAATGGCAAAAGCGTGTAGCGTGCCAATAAGGGTTGGTGTAAATCAAGGTTCTTTTAAAAAGCGCGAAGTGACTGCAGAAGAGCTTGCGCTAAAGTGTTTAGACAGCGCAAAGCTACTTGAAGATGAGGGCTTCACCGACATTGTACTTGCGGTTAAGTCTAGCGATGTAAGTAAGACAATTGAGGCGTATAGGGCACTTGATAAAATTTCACAGTATCCTTTACATATCGGGCTCACGGAGTCGGGCACAATAAAATATGGTGCGGTTAAATCGGCGGTTGCAATGGGCGCGTTGCTTGCTGAAGGAATTGGGGACACAATGCGCATTTCATTGTCTGGCGACCCCTATCAAGAGGTTGTTTTAGGCAGACAAATTTTGCGTGCAGTGGGGCAAGACAAAGATTTTGTTGAGGTTATAGCTTGTCCAACTTGTGCACGAACGGTTATAAATGTGGAAGAATATGCTTCAAAGGTGGAGTTAGCTACAGCGGGACTAAAAAAGCAACTTAAAGTGGCAGTTATGGGGTGTGCGGTAAATGGAATTGGCGAGTCTAAGGGCGCGCATATTGGGGTTTGCGGTGGCAAAGGGAAATCAATATTGTTCAAAGACGGCAACGCAGTTAAAACTGTAAATAACGCAGATATAATTTCTGAACTTATGAAAATGGTGGAGGAATACTAATGGACGGCATAAGTTTATTTATGTTTGAATTTAATAAAAAGCTTTCTGAACGGGAGCGCATTTTTAAGTTGTCGGAAGCAATAGTTGTGCAAAACAGATTAGAGATAATATTGTTAGTAAAAGCCTCCGACTATGATAGTATGCTTAATGAGGAGTTCAGAAACAAAGTTGACGCGTTTATTGGCGAACTAGTGCCAAAAACCTTCAGTGTGAAAATTACATACAGAAAAACCGTTAGCGACAACACATATATTACAAGATGTGTTATGGAATTTTTCTTAAAAGAACTCCCACTAGTGTTCCCAAAAATAAGCGACAGAACGGTTGAAACTGAAATTGAGTATGACACAATAGCGCTCACAATGAAGCTGCCAGCATACTTGTTATCTTTTATGCAAACCAACAATATTCAAGAGAAATTGGAAGAATATTTAGAAAAAAAGGTAATGGAAGCTGCAACTGTAACCTTTCTACACGAAACTGAAGATGATGAAATTGCCGTGCTCACAAAGAAAAAACCCACGCGAAAAGAAATTGCACAAAAGTCGCACACAATGGATATTAGCCTAGTTGACGACGGTATGTTGGTGGGTTCAATAACAAAAATTCCACGCTACATTACAGATGTAATTAATTCCGAAAGCGCATCAGAAACGGTGTGTGGCAAGGTGCTTGGATTGCGCAGAATAGAGTCTAAAAACACGGGTAAAACATTTTTCGTATTCAAATTAAATGATACAAATGGTGTGATAGATGTAAAATTTTTCCCTAAATTTGATAGCCAAGTTACAAAGTTTGCCGACAAAGTTGCAGACGGTGTTGAGCTAGTTGCTGAAGGCCCTATTAGAATGGATGCATATAACGGCAAAAATTGTATGACTATGTTTAGGGCAGCGCTATGCACTATAAATCAAAACTTAGTAGAAGAAGAGTCAGATGAAGAATGCAATTTTGTATATGATGACTACATTGCGGTAAGGCCGGAGCACTGTGAAAATACTGAGCAAGCGGGGCTTTTTGATGTGGAAGAAAAAATTGAAGCATTATCGGGCGTGCATGTTGTGTTTGATTTAGAAACAACGGGTTTCAGTCCAACTACAGAAGTGATAATTGAAATTGGAGCTTGTAAAATTGTAGACGGAGTTATAGTGGAGCAGTTTGGTTCGCTAGTAAAACCCAACAAACCAATTCCCGCGGGCGCAAGTGCTGTTAATCATATATATGACGAAGATGTGGTTGACGCCCCCGAACTTGGTGATGTAATAGCAGATTTCTATAAATTCAGCAAAGATGCTGTGCTTGTGGCGCATAATGCCAGTTTCGATATGGGATTTTTAGTTATTGCGGGCAAAAAATGCAAGTATGAATTCAACAATAAAGTTGTAGACACGCTAGATCTTGCGCGTAAAAAGGTGCGAATCAAAAGTTATAAACTCGGCAACTTGTGCAAGATGTTTGATGTTGAACTTACCAATGCGCATAGGGCGGTGTTCGATGCCGTGGCAACCGCAAGGGTGTACAAAAATTTGTGTGCGATGCAAGACCTTGCTTAATTTAAATGGGGCTGTAAAGAAAAATCTTTATAGTCCTTTTTTTTAGAGAAAATTATGCAAACATATGCAAAAGAGTGCATATTAAACTAGTAGTCTAACAATAATATATGCAAGTGTGTAAATATGGCATTATTTAGCAGTAAGAAATATATTCTCAACAACATTGCGGAACAAATTTCACTTGACATAGTAGTATAATCTGTTATAATGAGGATATGAGAAAGCTATCTTTTATTTTAATTTTAATATTAGTGTTGTGTTTAAGTTGCACACTGCTTGCTTGCGGGACGGATACAAGTTCAACAAGTGAAACGTGTACGATAACTTTTGACAGCAATGGCGGAAGCGAAGTAGCCTCAACAGTACTTAATGTGGGCGACGGCTTGACTCTGCCTACAGACCCAACCAAAGCGGGTTATGATTTTTTGGGGTGGTATTATGATGCTGAATGTACGCAAACAGTGCGCGCATATTTGTTTTCTGCCAGCAAAGACCTCACATTATATGCGGGTTGGATAGATAGTATGCTTTGTTCACATACACTTACTGCGGGTGAGTGCGATAACGGATATATTAAAGTAAGCGTGAGTGAAGCGAGTTTTAATGAGACAATCCGCGTTTATACTTATGCAGATGCGGGATATCAGTTGGTTGAGGGCAGTATTGCAGTAAACGGCGTATATATTGAGGGCACTTCATTTTTGATGCCAGCGGAAGCAGTTGTGGTTACTGCGGAGGTTGAACTCTCAGAATGCGAAATTATAGTAATGGATAGCGATAATGGCACCATAATTTGTTCTACAACAACCGCGAATATGGGGGACGAAATAACAATTTCTGTTCAGCCCGAAGTGGGATATTATCTAAGCAGTATCAGCACATTAGATGCAACAGTTACAATTGCAAATAATACATTTACTATGGGAAGCAATGATTTATACATAATGTGCGAATTTAGTAAAATTGATTATGAAGAAGAGGTTTGTTCGGTTAACATTGAAGTTGACGGCGAGGGCAGCGTAACGCCAAGCAAAAACTATTACGCGCTTGGTGAGTACATAGTGCTTGATATTGTGGCGGATAGCGGATATATGCTTGAAAGCGTGGTTGTAAACGGATTCGAAGTGAGTGATTTAATAATTGCATATACAGAAGAAACTACAATTGAAGTTAGATTTGTAGCAATAGATGACAGCGATATTTATAATATTGATATAATAGATGCAGAGGGCGGAAGCGTAACCACATTGTATGAAAGTGTGGCGGCGGGCAGTGTAGTTGAACTAGGTATAACCACCGAATCCGATTATATTTTTAAAGGATTTATGATAAACGGCAGTGTTGTTTCAGCTGCAAATAGTTTTGTAATGCCTAATTATGATTGTGAAATTACAGCAATATTTGTGCGCGTTTATGACATTGAGGTGGAAACATATGGCGGCGGATATATTGATGTAGATTACACTAAAGCAGAAGAAAATAGTTACATATACGTGTGGATAACGGCTTATGACGGATACACTTATATCGAAGGTTCATTGCAAGCAAACGGTGCTCAAGTTGAACTTGGAAGCTATATATTAGTTACAAGCGATATGTATTTAACAGCTGAATTTGCAGAAGACGCAAGCAGTGGTTCGTATACAATAAGCACGCAAAACACAGCGGGTGCTGCAATAATATTGAGCGCAACCAGTGCTGATAGCGGTGAGTATGTAAGTATAACAGCCGTTGCAGACGAGGGTTATCGCATTACATCAATAACCGCAAACGGATTGGATATAACTTATGGCTTTGTTATGCCAAGTGAAAACGTCACTATAATGTACACCGTTGAAGTGGTGTATGGCATAACTATTGCAGAAAGTTCAAATGGTGTGGTTGTTGCCGATAAAGAGGTAGCAAGTTATGGTGAAGAGGTAACATTTACAATAATACCTACTAGCGGATACTATTTAACAACACTTACAATTAACGGAAAAATAGTTATAAACGCTGCCACAACAAGGTCAACATACACATACACAATGGGCAAGAGTGATTTAGCAGTAGATGCAGCTTTCTGGACACCAATATCTTATACTAGCAGTTATAAGATTACTGTTATAGAAAACGATAACTGCACAATATCTGTTGCAAGTACTGCATACGGCACTGCTAGTGTTGAGGTTGTGCTTGAATTAGAAGACGGCTATGTGTTAAATGATTTATATTATATAAGTGCAGAAACTGGAGAAACGGTATCCATATCTGAAGTGTTTAGTATGCCAAACTGCGCTATTGAAATAGGTGTTGTGGTATCTTATGCGGGCGACGAAGTCGATTTACGTGCTGTTTTTGATGACAATATTTATCTATTGAATAACATCGGCTACACTATAGGTTACTCTAGTTATATGACTGATATAACAGCAATGCTTAGTGAAGTAGGGGCTGCAAATTATGCAAAATATGTTGATGAATATGTAGAGATAGAAGGTATTAAAAAGCTAATAGCTATTTCTTGTACAGATACAGAAGCAATAAATGCAATAGCATCATTGTTCTATTCATATGGCAAATATAGCGAATATACAATTGACGTTGTGGGTCAGCTAATTGTAATTAGTAGCGAACGTGACAGCGCCAGCGAGTGGTATCAAGTGATTAAAAATGGGCTCAGCTATAGCAACAATTACACATATTATGTGCGTGAAGACGGCAGTACCGGCTTGTTTGATTATAATGGCGGTGGTGGCGTAATAGTTATTCCGGAGTACTTTAATGGTAGGGCAGTTACTTATCTTGACCACGCAGTTTTTGAGGGTGAGCGCGATATAATAACCGCAGTTTATATAAGCAATTTGCGCGAGTTAGACGGCTATGCACTGGCAAATATGAGCGCGCTTACTTGGCTAGATTTAACGGGCATAACATATATGGAATCCACATCAATTTACAACAATCAAAACATAACTGCATATTATATTTATGGCACAAGTGGCACATATTCAACTGACAATTATGGCGTGGTTTATGATGCTAGCGACAGCTCTTTATTTGCATATCCCGTTGCTTCAATATACACAACTTATACTATTAAAAGTGGAATCGAAAAAATTGGTTCATATGCATTCTATAATTCTACTATAAAAGAAATTATAACTTCAAATGTAACGCTTATTACGGTGGGCGAATACGCATTTTATTGCGCTAAAAGCCTAACAACAGTTGAGGTGAAGCAAGTGATAGATGTGGGCAAATATGCTTTTTATGGCACAGATAACCTTTCATCTATTACATTTAGCAGATTGGGCACCGTGGGTGAAAACGCATTCAGCGTGGGTAGCGGAAACTTAACGCTATATTTAACGTCGTCTGACACCGTTTGTGAGGGGCAACCTATTGTTTTTGTGGGTGGCGGAAACCTATGTATTTATGTAAGTATGTCAAAAATCGACACCTTCAGACAATCCGATAATTGGGGGCAATATTCCAAATATTTAACCATTACAACCAC